>NZ_JBHYJH010000213.1:0-13089 GCF_042740445.1 Streptomyces sp. NPDC059003
GCGCATCGGCCGCCGCGCCTGCGGTGCCTGCCCTCGTGCCGGACGCGGACACCCACCCTCCGGCGCCCGTAGCGCGGGGCCGAGCTTCGGCCACCGGGCCGGACCGTGCGCGAACACCAGTACCCCCAGCAGCACAAGACGCTCCGCAGCCCTCGCCTGCGGCCCGGGACGCAAACGAACCCCAACGCGCCAGCGGACCCACACCCGCCGAGGGCAGCGCGGCCGCGCAGCTCTCTGGCAGGAGCGAGGACCGCGGCGCGCCCACGGCGCTCACCTCGCAGGCGCCAGTGCGCTGCTTCGCCGACACCGAACTACGGCCGACGCGACTGCTGTACCCGCAGGGCACCTCTCTGCTCGTTCACCCGCCCACCGCCGAGGGAACACAGGCCGAGGCCACCTCCGAGGGAGCTGCCGCGCCGCCCTGGGGTACCGGACACTGGCAGTCCGTGCGCTACAGCGACGGCACCGCCGATGTCGTTCACCCTGCTCTGATCTCACTGCCTGGGCAGCCGCGCTACCGCGGTATCGACGATCCCCGGGAGGTGGAGCGCTGGGAGGAACTGGACCGTGCCGAAGCCCGCGGGGCCGAGCACGCCCAGCTGCTGGCGGGCCTGGTCACCATCGGAGACCGCATGGTGATCGAACGGCGCCTGCGCAAAGGGAAACGGCAGGAAATCCACCCCATCACGAAGATCCAGCTGGGAAAGCGCCGCAGCCGTCCCGGTCGCGAGTTCACCTACCGCGGGCCCCGCGGAGGCACCAACAACGTCTTCTGCGATGTCACACAGACAGTGACCATTGCCCACCCCGCCACTCACCCTGCCGTCACTGCCGCCCACGACGGGCGGCCCCTGACCACCCGGCTGTTGACCCAGCTCTACCAGGAGGGACCGCAACGGCACGCCATCACCGACTTCAGCACCCTGGAACTGGTGGCCGATGGCCAGTTCGCCCTGCACCGGGACACAGGGGGCTGGGAGCTCCTGCCGGCCACCACGGGCCAGACGATCTGGCCGGAGGAATCCCTCGGTCTGGAACCGCATCCGATGCCCCTGGCCGCGCTGCCTGACGCCGAGCAGGCCAAGGCCTTCGCTGAGCAGCTCGCCGCCCGGTTCACCCCTGGTGGCATGGACTTCGCGGCACCCGACCTTCACACCCAGGCTGCCGTCTGGCACGAGGAGAACGGACCGCTGTATCTGGCTCTGCTGGCCGAGCGCGCCGCATTCGACCGCGCCCACGGCCGCGCGGACTCAGCTCTCGCCCGCGGATACGCGCACTTCGAAGCACAGCAGGATCGGCCAGCGCCCCCCGTCGGCATGCAGTGGGCCGACCAGCTCGAAGACGGCGACGCCATCCTGATCCAGGTGGATGATGCCACGGCCTTGCGTGCGATCCGCAGCCACAGCTTGACCTCCACCGGGCTGGTGACCCTGACCTTCGACGACGGCGACCGGGTACATCTGGCACGCAACACGCTCACCCACAGCGACACGGCTGAGGCGGTCACGGACGCCGACGGCGTGCTGTATGCCGACCGCCGGGCAGGATGGGCCGTCCAGGCCGGGCAGTGGCTGGAGCTCGATCTCGACAGCCTCGGGCCCGCGGCACGGGCGGAGCTCGACCTGCCGTCACCGCTGCCCGCCGGGTCACGCATCCGCGGCCAGCTGACCGAGCACGAAGAGAACGCCGACACCATCACCCTGAGGCACCTTCGGCTGCTGACACCCGACCAGCACCGCCAGGCCCTGGCCGAACGACTGACGATGGCCACTCCGGACACCGTCATCGTCCTGCGCGAAACTGCTGCTGCGGGGGAGGACTCCTGGAACCCCAGTGCCCCGGCCCCTCACGGAGTCCCCGAGCAGACCCTGGCCCGCACACCGTCCACGAGCACGACACCAGCCAAGGGGGCGCCGACCGGGGCGGAATCTGACCAGCGGGCTGTGCAGGAGTCCACAGCGGTCCGCCCGACTCGCGATCCCGGCTCCCCTCCCGGCGGGATCAGCGATGCACCCCTACACGGCGCGGACCGTCAACAGCATCAGGCAGGCACGCGGCGCGCGCACCGACCACCGCCCACCTCCACGCCAACGGCTTCCCCGCCCCGGCAGAGCGACGCTGCGGCCACACGCCGCCGCGGTCCCGCCCCCTCACCCCAGCGCGGAACAGCGCCCAAGCCTGCTGCCCCGCGGGCAGCACGCTCTGCCGCCGCCCTTCGCGAACGCGCCCAGTACATCGCTGACCAGGCAGCGGCCGCCACCACTGCCGCAGCCGTACAACAGTGGTATACCACCGCACGCGGGGAAAAGATTCCGCACGACACACGTGTGAACACGCCCCAAGGGGTGAGCGAGTTGAAGGCCCGCCTCATCCAGCTCGAACAGCAGTTCCCGGCTCAGGAGTCCGCCGCCGACGCCTCACTGCCCGTCCGCGCGAGCTTTGCGAGCCGGCCCTCGCCGCACCCCCGCACCGAGACCCAGGCCGCGCCGGCCCCGGCCCAGGCGGCACAGCACCACACCGCGGCCCCCGTGCTGCGCCTGGCCGAAGGACGGGAGTTCCACTCGCCCCAGGACGCCGCCCAGCAGCTGGTCCGCGACCTGCACCGGGCCCTTGAAGACCCCTCACCGCCGAAGGATCCCCGGCTGTACGGCCACCTGAACGGTCAGCCCCTCTACCTGTACTCGCTGATCCGCAAGACGCTGTCCGAGGGCGCCTCGCCGGGGGAATTGCGTGAGCTCTACTTCGGCCTCAGCCAGAACGGCGCAGACCAGTGCTATGCCTGCCTGAGTCCGCGTGATCTCACCGACCTCCCGGCCGAGGCCATTCTCGCGGCACTCCGCACCTGGGCACAAAACCCCAAACCGGTACTGACCGACCTCCGCCGCCTCGTGCCCCTGGCCGCCGACAGCCTGGCGGGCCCGGGCCGCAACCCGCAGCAGCCGAGCCCGCCAGACTCCGCAGCACCACTCGCCGCTGGCGCCCCCAGCTCCACAGACGTGGGCCCCCGTGCGCACCAGCCGAACGACGCTCCGATGGCGCCGCCCTCACAGACGTCCCGGACCGCCCCCCGCCATGCCCCGGCACCGGCAGCGGAGGCCACCACCGCTGTGGAGGGACACCCCGTAGCCGGCACTCCTCCCACCAGCCACGACAGCGCCATCCCCCTGCCCGGCACGGCACGTGAACGGCTCCTGCAGATCGCCCAACAGGCCACCGCAGCCGACCTGGCACCCGCACTCCTGGGCGTCCACGAGGACAGTCGCCAGCTCGTCATCTCCCATGCCACCACCGGGGACAGCGGCCTCGACGCCGACCTCGCCCTGCGGATCCGCAGCGGCATCGATGGCTACCTCGCCGCAGGCCACGATCGCGAGCTGGCCCGCCACGCCGTCGCCATCCGCGTCACCGAGCAGCAGGGCCAAGCAATGCTGGACGCCCCCACAGCCACGCCCGCTCCCTCCGATGGCGAGCAGGCGCGCCTCTACCAGGTGCTGGAGGACGCCGCCGTCTTGTTCGCCGCCGACCTGGCATCCTCCACCCGCGAAGCACGGGCCGCCGCCGACTACCTCAGCACCGCACGGGGGCACGATCTCCACAGCCGGGTGGCCCAGCGCTGGCAGGTCGGACACGCACGCCGCGGCCGCAACAACACGGTCACCGACCGGCTGCGCGAGCGGGGACACACCAACGAAGAACTCGTGCGCACCGGCATCCTGCGTCAGGACCCGGACAGTGGCGCCCTCACCAACGCCTTCTTCCACCGCCTGATGTGGCCCCAGCGCGATCTGGAAGGCCGAGTGATCGGCTTCATCGGACGCACGCTCAGCGACACTGCCAAGCCCAAGTACTTGAACACCGCCACGGACACCCCCGCCGGACCCACCCTGTACAAGAAGAGCCACGTCCTGCTCGGCATGGAACGCCTCAGGGCCACGGACGGGCCCATCTACCTCGGCGAGGGCCCCACCGATCTGATGGCCATCGACGCCGCCCACCAGCACGCTGGCATGCCCCTGCACGCCGTCGTCGGCACGTGCGGAACATCGCTGACAGCCGCTCACGTGCAGCTGCTGAAGGACAACTCCGCGCCCGGCCGGCCCCTCGTGCTTGTCTTCGACAACGACGAGAACGACGCGGGGGCCAAGGCACTCCTGCGTGCCTGGCCACGGGTCAGCTCCTGGCCGGGCCCTGTGTATGCGGTGACTCCCCAAGGGGCGAAGGACCTTGCGAAGATCCACGAGGATGCCCAGCGTGGGCCGAGCGAGGTACTACGGCAGCTCGAGCAACAGCAGCCCCTCCTGGACGCCGTGATCGACGCCGATCTTAAGATCACCTGGAACCCGTCAGGGACGGATGAGGCGGCCGACCATGCGGCCGCGGCTGCCCTCGTAGCCGACCGCTTCTGGGAGCATCAGCAGGCCACGCGGGAGAGCGAACCGTCAAGGGGCGAACTCGAAACCCTCGCCCTGGCCTGCGCGCGCCGAGTTAGCCAGCAGCCCTGGAACCTCCCCCTTGAGGTCACGCTCGGGCAGATGCTCATCGGTCCCAGCATCAAGACGGCGGACGAGCACCAGCGCCAGAGGGCACACGAGCGGGCACGGAGACTTGCCGCTCAGGAATCGGAGAGCACAGCCCCTGACTCCCTGCAGAGCGGAGGGAACATGAACAGCCCCACCGTCCCCGAGGGGAGCGCAGCGGAACCACCCACGGGGTCCCGGGTGGATCAACCGCAGCCGTTCGCCGAACGCATCGTGGACGACTACGCCCACCCGCAACGACTGATCAATCTCGCCAAGGTCGCAGCCACACAGTCCGCGGCCCTGCCGGACGCCGCTGCTGCCGCCACCGCCCCCCTTGGGCTCTCCGTCGACGGCGAGGCGAGCGATGTCGCCCAGTACTGGAGCGAACGCAACCCCTTTGCCCAGTTCGACGCCAACACCCGCCGCACACTCGAAGACGTGCCGGACAACAGCCGCCGCGCGGAGAAGCAGGAGCTACTCCAGGCGGCCGCTGCCACCATGCGCAGCAGCATCAAGGACATGGTGCCGATCGCGCGTGAGCGCTTCGCCGCAGTGCTGCGACAGATCCAGGCCGCGAAGGACGGCGCCGACGCGGCCAGGGCCCAACTGGATGCAGCGGAAGCAGAGCTCGTCAGGGACCTGACTGTCCGCCTGGTGCGGATCATCGCGGCGACGATGGACAAAGCCCAGCGGGCCGGAATGGGGGCTGGGGGCATCCGTCACGCACTCCACCAGATCGTGGGGTGGGACGGCTCCTTGCGGAATACGGATCACGACGCACCGGTCGCCTTCTTCCGCGCCGCTGCCGAGCCCATCTGCGGCCAGGCCCGCGCGGCCGCTCGCGACCTGCGCGTGCAACTTGGCGCAGATACCCAGCAGATGCATCAGCGCGAAGGACGCTGGCAGGAGCTCATCGACAGCCTTGCCGTGGCTGCTCCAAAGACCACCACGCCAGCCCCAGACCCCGACCAAGGTGCGGAGGGCCAGGCCCTCAGGGACGCGGTAGGCAGAGGGCCGGAGCCCGAGGATGATATCGATGCCCCACCAGAGGCCCCGCCAGCCCCCCCGGTCCCCGAGGAAAGCGAGGAGGACAAGGCTTTCTGGGAGGAGCTATCCCGATGGCCGGAACGAGAGGATGCCGTCGATACCGCTTCAGGAACCCCCACCTCAGTTCCGGCCCGCCACCCGAGCGGCGTAGAGGGGACAGAGTCCGCGCCCACGCCGCGGAACAGGGCCGCCCCCCGAACGGCGACGTCCCCCGAACCCGCTGCCGGGAAACGGCCACATCGCACACCGGGCCTGACGCCCGGTTTCACCCTCACCCTGACCGCACTGGGAAACGCCCCGTACACGACCGAAAGCCGCACGGCTGCGTCCGCACGCCTGAGCCAGGAGCTCATCGCGATCCTGGACGCCTACCGCCTTGCCCAGCGGCCTGACGCCGGTGACCCCGCACCGTACGGCGACATCCGCTCCGTTCCCCTCACCATCAGCGCCGAGGAACTGGGCTCCCATGACCCGGTCTTGGTGCTCAGGTTCGGAGATCCACCGCACAACGACCTTCGTCTGCCACGCACACACCTGTCCCACCTGCACGGATCACGGCTTCTCGCCGCGATCGAATGGCAGGCATGCACGACGAACGACCACGTGATAGCGCTATCGGCGGTCTGGTTCGAGCAGCTCACCGCGATCCTGCCCGACGACCAGCTCGACACCACCGTCACGAAAGCGGAGTTCATCGAACTCCTGGAGGCCTACGCCGACCTCCACGACGACGCGTACCGGGACAA
The DNA here is from genome assembly GCF_042740445.1 of Streptomyces sp. NPDC059003. Classification (NCBI taxonomy): domain Bacteria; kingdom Bacillati; phylum Actinomycetota; class Actinomycetes; order Kitasatosporales; family Streptomycetaceae; genus Streptomyces; species Streptomyces sp. NPDC059003. Next base: position 6,314 of record NZ_JBHYJH010000213.1, read on the forward strand.
TGCAGACCCGGTGAGCATGCGGGCAAATGAAGCCGTTGCCCACTTCGCTCAGCAGCGACCCGGCGAAGCCCTGCTCCGCCTCGCTGACAGCGGCCACCGATGGATACGACACGGCTCGCAAGGATGGACTCACCAACCAAGCCGACGTTCCCTCGACGGGCCGCGAGCATCCGACACGGCCCGCATCACCCCCGCCAGCACGAACCCTGAACCGCCAAGCCACGAGGAACCAGCTGGACTTCCTGCCACGGACAACGAGCCATCCGACGTGCGGATGAGCGAGATCCCCGGAGAGGTCTCCAAGCTGCGGGCGGACGTACGTGCCGTGAACCAGGCTGCGGATGCGGCACCTGGCAGGACACCGCCCGCACCGGGCCCTCATACCCGCCCGGACACCGCCGACGCCGCGCCACGGTCAGACGCAGAAGCAGCTCTCAGCGCCGAGGACGCAAGACTGCGCCTGCGCCTGGAGGCAGTCCGGCCCCGCCAACATGCCCTGCCCCCGGGCATGTACACCCACCTCTCCGACCTCATCGACGAGATCGACTCTGCCATGGCCAAGACCCGCCGGCTCCATCAGGCCGACGGCAAGCCGCTGATGAACCGGTTGCTGCGCATCATCGTCCGCACGAACGAGATCCTGAGCCCCATCTGCAGGAAACTCCACCTGCCCGGGATCCCGCAGGGACTCGAGCGATTCATCGCCCGCATGCGCGGCGCCCCGCGGCCTGGCACACCAACACCTGCGGACCAGCTTGCCTCCCCCTACGGAGACCGCTACCTGCAAGACCTCAGCCACAGGCAGCGAGCCATCGAGAAGTCAGCCGCCACGCCCGGCTTGGCCAGTGAAAGCCGCGCCAGGCTCCAACGCGAGTGGCTCACGAACCGAGCCCGGTGGTTCGCCCATTACGAACGCACGCACGGCTCCGCCCCGGGAGAGCTCATCCCCGAAGAAAGCACCCTGGTCGCAGGTGCTCCGCCCACTCCCAGCACCGCCAAGGCGTATGACACCCTCATCAGGCAACTCCACGCCGAGGCCGACACACGACGCAAGAGGTATGGAGAGGACGACGCCAGCGCGGACCTTTACAAGCGCGCGGCTGCTGTCTACCAGGATCGGCTGATCGGCCGGCCCCCCGAACGCGACTACCCAGACGCCCTCATCTCGCCCAGCGTTCTGCGCACCGCGGCTACGGCTGTCGCCCGCGAACGCAGCGCTTCACCTCTCACTATCCAGGCTGCATTCGGCCACGAGATGCCCTACGACCTGGCGAACCACACCCTCCAGCTGCTCGAAGCCCGCGGCATCGTCGGACCCTTGATCGGACGCACACAGCGCGCGGTCAACGTACGCGACGAGGCGCAGGCACAACAGTGGCTGGCGGCTGCCCAGCGCAGCCGCGGCCCGGCCCCTGCATCGCCCGCCACCTCCAAGGCGCCGCGGCCTGAACCGGCCGTCGGCACGGTCCCAGTGGCCGACCCACTCGCACACTACTCCGAGCAGCGCATCGCTGACCTCACCGAAGAGGCCAAGAAGCGCACTCGGCTGCAGACGACTCCGAGCAAGGCGGTGCGCGGTACGGAGCCGCCGTTGAGCGAGGCCCAACGAGTGGCCTCCAGCCAACAGACCACCTCTCTGACCGCGACCTATCGGTGAGATGGCCAAGCGGACCATTCCATGGACGCCTCGCGCCCCTGGACACCCGGGACGGCTCGAACGACGGCGCGGCAGCACTGCGGCACTCCGGGCAGGCCGGGCTGCAGGACCAGGGTCCGCAGCGCCGCGGGTCCGCAAGGCGGGAGAACTGCTGCATGCATTCCGGCAGACGGGAAGCGGGCAGCTGACGCACGTGAGTGCAGCGTGCCACTGCAAGGAGCCGTGAGCAGCAGGTTCCGGCGCAGCCGATCCAAGCCACGCTCCGAAGCGTGCGCCCAGGGGAAATGCGCGATCTGCGCGAATACACACTCTCCGAGGACCTCAGGGACCGTATACCGTTCTACGTGACCATCGACTACCGCAATCTGGGGCACGAGAAGCTGTTGCCCGATCTGGATGATGGTGTGGGCATGCGCACTGCAGCAGGCCGCGAAGTACCACAGACCCTGTTGCTCAACTACACGGGCGCGGGTGACGGAATCGATCAGTGCCGAGGCGCGGTACCCAGGAGCCGACTACAGCCCCAGTCCACCATGAGACTGTGCACCGTCCACCTGCTGGCCAAGGGGGACCGTCCCGCGGTGATCTCGTACAAGGGTGAGGGGAAGAGCGCGAAGCTGCTGCGATGGCGGGCCAGATAGCCGTAGGCGAGGCTGGAACGACGTTCTCGACAGGAGTCACGGCGCGTGGATACGAGTTGGCTGCCCCACCGTGTGGGGCCTCGTTGAGGAGCTCGACGGCGCGGCTTGTCGCCGTCGCCTGCGCCAAGCGTTCTGGCCCGCCAGCAGCACCGCCTCCACCCGGCGGCCAGCGACGGCTACGGGGCAGTGCCCTCGCAGAGGGCGTGCTGGGCATGGCCTAGGCTGCCCACGAGCTCCGCCATGTGGGCGGTGTCCTCAACGTCGCACTCCTGGTATCGGGTGCGGGCAGTCTGGTAATGGCTTCGCGATGACGTCAGTTCACGGGATGTGCCCATGCGGGCTCCCCTCCTGAGGTGCTGCGCAGCGGACAGCCGGAAGGTGTTACCGAGCCATTCGTGGGTTCGGGCTGCCTCTTCGGAGGCCAGGGTCTGCTGGAATTCGGTGAGGGCCGCGCACAACGCTCTTTTCGCCTCGCCGAAGGAGTGGGCGCGCCCGAGCAGGCGGCCCTGGCAGGCCAGTGCTCGGGCGGCGTTGTAGTGATCGCCGGTGGCCAGGAGGGTGCCCGGGCGCGTGCCAGGCGGTCGTGTGCCGCTTGCTGAGGGCCGGTTGGGCAGGGGTGGTACTCGACGTGTCCTGCCCCCACGATGTCCGTCAGCGCCGCCTGGTGGTCATTGCCGAGGTGTTGGTGCACCTGGCCGGCCAGGGTGAGGTAGTTCCGTGCCTGCTGCAGTCGCTCGGCATCCACTCCGGTCCGGGTCATGGCGCGGCTGGCGAGCGTGGCGGCCAGTTCGCGCCAGGCGTGCGCCATCAGGTGCTGGTCGCCCCGGCGTTCGGCGAGCTGCAGGACCTGGTCGAAGCAGCGCTGTGCTTCGCTCCAGTGGCCCAGGCTGCGCCGTGTGATGCCGAGCTCCGTGCGCAGCGCGCTCTCGATCTGTCCCGAAGGTTCGGGGGCTCGGCTGAGTGCGTTCAGGGCTGTCTCGTGGATGGCGACAACTGCCTGGCGGTGGCCTGTCGTGCGTGCCCACTGTCTCAGGTTGTGCACCAGGTGCCAGGTCGTGGGGAAGTCGCCTGTGGCGTGGGCGGCCCGGGCCAGGGCGAGGAGGGTGTCTGCATGGCTGGCCGTCCACGCGCGTGCCGAGTGCTCATCCACGAAGGGCGGCATGGGCAGGGGGGCGGGGGTGTCTGAGATCTGGGGGGGGGTGGGCTGGTGGTGGGCGGGGGTGAGCAGGAGGTCGGCGTGCGCGGTTGCGGCGATGGCGTAGGCCAGGGCGCGGGCTTGGACCTCGGGCGGGTTGGTCGCGTCGCCTTAGGCTGTCTGGTGTGCCGCGTGCAGGCGGATCCGGGCCGCGGTGAAGCGGAAGCCCTTTCTGTGGTCCTGGTCCTGGTCGGTGCCGCTGGTCTGCTCGAGGAGACCAGCGCGTGTGAGTGTCTGCAGGGCGTTGGCGGCCCGGGGTACTGGAAGGTCGCTGATCGCGGCGGCCTGGCGGGCGTCCAGGGTATGGACCTCCTCCGGCAGGCGGGCGGCACGCCGGTAGGCGAGTGCGGCATCGCGCGGAAGCGCCGCGTAGGCCGCGTCGGGGTCGTCGGGGGCGGTCACGGAGGGGCCTTCTGTGCGGGGCTGGGTGCTCACGGCGGGGCGGGGGAGTGGCAGGAGGTGATCAGTCCGCGATCGTGTGGGCGGTCTGCTGGAGTGCGTAGTTCCACGCCTTGTGGGGGTCGCAGATGGCCATGGTGCTGGCCCGGCGCAGGACGCGCAGGAGGCTGTGGGCCCGGTGAAAGTGCTGTGTGATGCCCTGGGATTGGGGTGGCAGGGGCATGTCCGGGTGGGCGAGAAGGGTGTCGGCGAGGGCGTTGAGCGTGTCGGCGAGCCAGAGGTGGAGGACGCCGGTGAGCCAGGCGCGGCGGTCGGGCCGAGCGACCTGCCTGGAGCGGGCGGTCACGAGTGCGGTCAATGCTGCGACGACGGGCGGAGCGGCTGCGGGGCAGGTGAGCAGGTCCAGGTGGGTGCGGGAGATGAGCCGGGCCAGGTCGGCGCCGCGGGGGCCGAAGTGGAGGGCGGGGCTTATCAGCGTCGGCGTGTGAGAGGGGTGGCCGGGACACAGGATGTGGTCGGGCTGCAGGTGGCCGTACTGCGGCCGCGGGGCCACGGGCAGCTGCTCCAAGCGGTTCAGCAGGCCGCCTTGGGCTGTGGTGAGGATGTCCGCGCTGAGGGCGGCCGGGGCCTGCGGGGCATCGGTCCGGGCGAGCTGCGCCGCCCACGGCGCAGGGAACTGCAGGCGACGCAGCCCCTGGATGATCGGGCTGGGGGCCGGCGTCCTTGAGTTGGGGAGCAGGCGTTTTGTGGCGGTGGCGTTGAGGATGTCGGCCACGTGAGTCAGGGCCCGCGCGGCGCGCTGGGGATGCTCGCGCAGTACGTCGCTGAGCGTGGTCAGGGTCGGTGTCTGGGTGAAGAGGACTCCGTCGACGACTCCGGCCGGGGCGGTCACGGCAATACCGGCCTGCCCCAGGGCTTGGAGGTCTCTTTCCTGGCGGAATTCCCTGGTGCGCCGGGTTTGCCGGTAGGCGGCCTGCTGGCGGCGGATATTGTCGCGCGTGCCGTGAAGACCGTGCAGCAGCGTGCTGAGACAGGTTCCCGCGAGGGTGTACTTGGCGACGAAGCGGTGCTCTGCGAGGTGGACGAGGAAGACGACGCTGTGGAGCGCAGGAAGCAGATCGAGGCGTATGCCGTGGCCGGGCCATTGCCGGGCGGCTGCGGCGCGCACGTGCCGCTCGGCAAGGACCACCAGGTCGGCGTGGCTCTGCGGGGCCGCTTCGGTGGTGTTGGCGCTGCGGTGCGCACCCAGCAGTCCCCATGCGTGCATCCGCCGGACGAGGTCCGCACCGTTCGAAGCCTGGGCGGTGCGCAGGAGTTGTTTGATGCGGGCTGGGGTATCCGCGGCCGGGATGAGCGCTGCGGCGGCGATGTCGCGGGGGTGAGACCACCGGGCGATGGCCGGGATCAGGCGGAGCTGGACGTCATCGAGACCGGGCAGAGGGGAGTCGATCGCCGGAGGGCGCAGGCCGTCGGTGAGGAGCGCATGCACCAGGGGCGGTGCGCCGTCCACGCCGTAGCGGCGATGGAGATCGCGTACGTGCCGTCTGAACGTGGTGGGATCCATGCCCAGTTGAGCGGCCGCTGCCGGGCCGGAGACGCAGGTGAGGAGAGCCTCGGCGACCCTTTCCTGGTCCGGTGTGCGGCCGTCGGGAGAAGGCGGGGCAGGGGAGTCAGTGGTGGCTGTCATCGCAGGATCCAGGGCCGGGAGGGTGAGGAATCAGGCAGAGCGGTGGGGGGCAGCTTCGGTCAGGCGCGGGTGAGCTCGGCGACGACAGAGGTCATCGCGGTCCAGGCTGTGCGCGGGTTGTTCACCGTCGTGAGCGTGCGCAGCCAGTTGAGCAGCGCGCGGATGCGGTGATGGTGCTGCAGGATGCCTTGGGCGAGGGCGGGCAGGGGCAGACGTGGTGGTGCAGTGACCGTGTTCACGAGAGTGATCAGGCTGTCGGTGAGCCACAGGTGGAGCACGGTGCGCACCCAGGCTTGCTGGTCGGCCCACAGGTTGCTCACCCGTGTGCTGAGCAGTGTGTCCAGGGTGGTGAGGGCCTGGTCGACGGCGGGGGTACCCGGGGTGGTGATCAGGCTCAGCACCGTCTGGGAGATCAGGCGGGCGAGGTCGACGCCCGCAGATCCGCGCTGGAGGCGAGGACTGAAAAGGACCGGGCTTTGGTCGGGGCCGGGCGGGACCAGGATGTGATCGGGCTGGAGGTGGCCGTAGTGCACGGGGGGTGCAGGCGCAAGGCTGCGCAGGCTGGGCAGGATCTGATGGACCCCGTTCGTCACCGCGTTCACGACGCTGCAGTGCTCGGAGTCGGGTAGGCGGGCGCTGCGGGTGAGGTAGCGGTCCCAGGACTGCGGGGAGCGCAGCGCGATCAGGGCGCTGATGGTCTGGGAGGTCAGCACGCCGTGCGCGGCGTCGCCCAGCTGTGCGCTCGCCAGCGTTGCGTGTGTCGTGTGCGCGGCTGTCTCCAGGGCGGCGAGCGCGTGGTCCGGCTCCTTATGGATCAGGTCAGCGACCGTGATGTGGGCCGGGAGCATCTCGGTGAACAGCACTACCCGTTCACAAACCCGAGCCACATAGAGGAAGCCTCCACACCTCCGGAGGATTGCTGATCAGGTTCTCTAGCCAGGAAGCCAGGTCCGGCGGTACATCCAGGATGGCACAACAGGAAACCACGAAGCTCCTTGCTCTAATCGGTAGTTGACACCTTCGCAATGGCAAGGAGGTTCACCGCGTCACGCGCCCCATCGCCTGATCCGGCTACGTTGGGAAGAGCTCTCTGTTTCCCGGAGGCTTTTCAGGACTCCGGGCCGATGTTGTCGGTCTGATCGTTGGGCTCGGGATCGGTCCCCTCGGCGTGGCGTGCGAGTTGTCACTACTGGCACG
>NZ_JBHYJH010000214.1:0-12918 GCF_042740445.1 Streptomyces sp. NPDC059003
CACGGCCGTGCAGCGCCAGCGTTCGTCGTCGCCCTTGTGGAGGCGGAACGCCAGGCGCATCCCCTGATCAAGGCGCCCCAGCTAGCGAAAAGCACCCCGCCGTCGATCCCCCCACGGGTCGACGGTCGGGGCGCTTTCCTGTGCCCCGGTGCGGATTCCCCCCACGGGATCCGGCCGGGAGTCTGGGTGCGCGGCCCTGTGTCATGGCTGCTGCGGTCTGCCGGGACGCGTACGACATCGGGAGGGCCGCTCAAAGCTCCCCGGTGCACGTGCCCCGGCCAACGCTCCGGGACATCCCCCAAGATGTCCCCGGCACCGGACGGATCCCCCAAGATCCCTCTGGTGTCGCCCTCTTAGACTCGCGAGCCCTCCTGATGGTTACGTTCCGATCGTTGTGATCTACGTCTCTTGCATATGTCGGGTCCGTGCACAAGAGGGCCCTTATGCGGATACGACCCCGAGGTGAGAGTCCCGCGAAGACAGTGTGAAGGATCGCGTCTCTATGTGAAAGACCGCAAGCGGAGGCTGTTGGTGACGACGAACACGGACGAGAACGCCATGGCCGCCCCGGCGAGCATCGGATTGAGCAGTCCGGCGGCGGCGAGCGGCACCGCGGCGACGTTGTAGCCGAAGGCCCAGAAGAGGTTCCCCTTGATCGTGGCGAGGGTCCTGCGGGACAGCCGGATGGCGTCCGCCGCGGCCCTCAAGTCGCCGCGCACGAGCGTCAGGTCGCCCGCCTCGATGGCGGCGTCCGTGCCCGTGCCCATGGCGAGGCCGAGGTCCGCCGTGGCGAGCGCCGCCGCGTCGTTCACCCCGTCCCCGACCATCGCCACGACCCGGCCCTCGTCCTGGAGGCGGCGTACGACGCCGGCCTTGTCCTCGGGGAGCACGTCCGCGTACACGGTCTCGATGCCGACGTCGCCCGCGACCGCCTCCGCGACGGCCCGGTGGTCGCCGGTCAACAGGACGGGCGTGAGCCCGAGTTCCCGCAGGGCGCGCACGGCCTCCGCGCTGGTGTCCTTGACCGTGTCGGCGACCGTGAGCAGACCGCGCGCGGCGCCGTCCCAGGCGACGAGGACGACGGTGCGGCCCGCCGCCTCGGCGCGGGCGCGGGCGTCGGCGAGCGCGTCGAGGCCGGTGACGCCCGCGTCGGCGAGCAGCCGTGCGCGCCCGGCGAGCACCGCGTGCCCGTCGACGGTGCCGCGCACCCCGGACCCGGGGACGTTCTCGAAGTGCTCGGGGGCGGGCAGCGCGGCCACGGCGAGCCCGAGGCGCTCGGTGGCGCCCGCGGCCACCGCGCGGGCCACCGGGTGCTCGGAGGCGTGCTCCAGGGCGCCCGCGAGCCGCAGCAGCTCCTTCTCGCCGGTGCCGGCGGCCGCGTACACCTCCTGAAGGGTCATGCGGCCCGTGGTCACCGTGCCGGTCTTGTCCAGGACGACGGTGTCCACGCGCCGCGTCGACTCGAGGACTTCGGGGCCCTTGATGAGGATGCCGAGCTGGGCGCCGCGCCCGGTGCCGACGAGCAGGGCCGTCGGGGTCGCCAGGCCGAGCGCGCACGGGCAGGCGATGATCAGGACGGCGACGGCGGCGGTGAACGCGGCGGCCGGGCCCACGCCGTTGCCGAGCCAGAAGCCGAGCGTGGCCACGGCGAGCGCGATGACGACCGGCACGAACACGGCGGACACGCGGTCCGCGAGCCGCTGCACCTCCGCCTTGCCGCTCTGCGCGTCCTCGACGAGCCGGGCCATCCGGGCGAGCTGCGTGTCGGCGCCGACGCGGGTCGCCTCGACGACGAGCCGCCCGCCCGCGTTCACCGTGGCGCCGGTCACCGCGTCCCCCACGGCGACGTCCACCGGCACGGACTCGCCGGTCAGCATCGAGGCGTCGACGGCGGACGCGCCCTCGACGACCCGGCCGTCGGTGGCGACCTTCTCGCCGGGCCGCACGACGAACCGGTCACCGACCGCCAACTGTCCGACCGGGATCCGCACTTCCCGCCCCGCCCGCAGCACGGACACGTCCTTGGCGCCGAGCTCGAGCAGCGCCCGCAGCGCCGCCCCCGCCCGCCGCTTGGAGCGCGCCTCCAGATAGCGGCCGAGGAGGATGAAGGTGACGACCCCTGCGGCGACTTCGAGATACAGCGCCGACGCGCCGCCCCCGCGCTCGATGGTCAGATCGAAGCCGTGCCGCATCCCCGGCTCGCCCGCCGTCCCGAGGAACAGCGCCCACAGCGACCAGCCGAAGGCGGCGAGCGTGCCGAGCGACACCAGCGTGTCCATGGTGGCCGCGCCGTGCCGGGCGTTCACGAAGGAGGCCCGGTGGAAGGGGAGTCCGCCCCAGACGACGACCGGCGCCGCCAGGGTCAGGGACAGCCACTGCCAGTACTCGAACTGCAGCGCGGGCACCATCGCGAGCACGATGACGGGCAGCGCGAGCGCGGCGCAGACGAGCAGGCGGCGCAGCAGCTCGTCGGCCTCGGAGGGCGCGGCGGCCTCGTCGGCCTCGTCCCGTGCCGGGTCCGGCACGGCCGGGACGATCTCCCGTGCCGTGTAGCCGAGCTTCTCGACCGTGGCGACGAGGTCGGCGACCTCGACGCCGTCCCCGTAGGCGACCTTGGCCTTCTCGGTGGCGAGGTTGACCGACGCGGTCACGCCCTGAATCCGGTTCAGCTTCTTCTCGATGCGGGCCGAGCAGGAGGCGCAGGTCATGCCGCCGACGGCGAGTTCGACCTCGGAGGTGTTCATGGCGGTTCTCTCCGCTGCGTACGGGGCGCGAGGCGTGGGCGTACGGAAAGGGGTCCGGGCCCCGCGGCGGTGGCGTGCCGCGGGGCCCGGTGGGACGGACGAGGGGTCAGGCGGCCTCGCCGACGAGCTCGTACCCGGCCTCGTCGACCGCGGCGCGCACCGCGGCCTCGTCGAGCGGCGCCGCCGAGACCACGGTCACCTTGCCGGTCGAGGCCACCGCCTCGACGGAGCTGACGCCGTCGAGCTCGGAGATCTCGCTCTTGACCGCGCCCTCGCAGTGACCGCACGTCATTCCCGTCACGTCGTACACGGTGGTGACGGTGCCGGCCTGCGAGGTCTGGGCGTTGGCGCTCATGTCGTACTCCTCAGTGAAGGGTGTGGTCACAGGGAACCCCCTGACATCCGTCATCCTATACCCCTAGGGGGTACTTTCCAAGAAGGTTCGTGAGACCTCTGTCACTCGCCTTTGCGGGTGCGGTTGCCGGGCCGCGCGGCCACCCAGGCGCGGATGGTGTCCGCGTACCAGAACGGCTTGCCGCCCTCGACGTGGTCGGGCTCGGGAAGGAGTCCGTGCTTGCGGTAGGAGCGCACGGTGTCCGGCTGGACCCGGATGTGCGCGGCGATGTCCTTGTACGACCAGAGCCTGCGGTCGGTCATCAGTGGCTCCTCCCTGTGCGCGCCCAGGGCGGCCGATGGGCCGACGGGGGAGCTGGGCGCGGCACTGGCGTCACTCAGCCTGTGCCCCGTGAACGACAGAGAGTGACCGTGGGGGCGCGGCTGTCGACCGGCTGTGACGGGAAACCCGCGTACACGCGACATGTGTGACGAGAAGGCGTTGATTGTGACGGAAGTGACGCACCGGGGTGGCGCGAACGAGGGGCGCGACCGGGGGCGTGTTCACGCATCGTGGCGGCGCGCGGCGGAGGCGCGGGCGCACGGCCGACGGTGGGGGCGGCGGGGCGCGGGGGCCTGGCGCGGGGGAGGGGCGTACGGGAGGGGGGGGCGGGCGGCGCCGTACGAGAGTGGGGGGGGAGGGGGCGGGCAGCGCCCCGGCCGGGCCCGGCGTGCGCTCAGGGCCCGGCCGCGGGCGGCGTCAGGCCCCGCGTCACACCCGTGTCACACCGGCGTCACGCCCCGCAGGACCGCAGGAACGACCGGGTGCGGCGGGCGATGGGCAGGGGCTGGTCCGGCGGGCACGGGTACATGTCCTGCTCGACGATGGCGAACAGGTCGGTGCCCAGCTTCTGCGCTGCCGCGAGCACCGGCTCCAGGGCGGGCACCCCGGTGGGCGGCTCGCACATCACGCCGCGCGCCACGGCGGGCCCGAACGGCACGTCCTGCTCCCGCACTTCGGCGAGGACGGCCGGGTCGACCTGCTTGAGGTGGAGGTAGCCGATGCGCTCGCCGTAGGTCTCGATGAGCTTGACGCTGTCGCCGCCGCAGTACGCGTAGTGGCCGGTGTCCAGGCACAGCGAGACCAGGTCCGGGTCCGTCGCGTCGAGGAAGCGGGTGACGTTCTCCTCGGTGTCGATGTGGGTGTCCGCGTGCGGGTGGACGACGATGTCCAGGCCGTAGCGCTCGCGCACCTCGTGGCCCAGGCGCTCGGTCTGGGTGGTCAGATCGCGCCACTGCCCGGGTGTGAGCGTGGCGTCCTCCAGGACCTCGCCGGTCTTGTCGTCGCGCCAGAACGACGGGATGACGACGAGGTGCCGGGCGCCCATCGCCTGGGTGAGGGCGGCGATGGACGACACGTGCTCCCACGTCTTGTCCCATACGTCCGGGCCGTGGTGGAGCCCCGTGAAGACCGTGCCCGCCGAGACCTTCAGGCCGCGGCGCCGCGTCTCGTCGGCGAGTTCGGAGGGGTCGGTCGGCAGATAGCCGTACGGGCCGAGCTCGATCCACTCGTATCCGGAGTCGGCGACCTCGTCGAGGAAGCGGCTCCACGGCACCTGCTGGGGATCGTCGGGGAACCACACGCCCCAGGAGTCGGGGGCCGAACCGATCCGGATGCGGGACAACCGGGCGGACCGGGACAAGTTCGTCTGCTGCGCCATGGCCGCAAGCCTCGCCGTCCGCCGAGAACAGTGTCAAGCAGTAGTCCGAATGTAAGGACAAAATGTTGACAGGGTTCCTGGGACGGGATTAGACCTGAGGGAAGCCACCACGAAGGGATGTGCAGGGTGACCGATCCGCACCCGGATCCGTCCGCCGACGCGGGCGCCGATCCGTACGACGTCATCACGATGGGCCGGATCGGCGTCGACCTGTACCCCTTGCAGGCCGGGGTGCCGCTCGCGCAGGTCACGACGTTCGGGAAGTTCCTCGGCGGCTCGGCGACGAACGTGGCGGTGGCCGCCGCCCGGCTCGGCCGGCGCGTGGGCGTCGTCACGCGGACGGGGCAGGACCCCTTCGGGGCGTATCTGCGCGGGCAGCTGCGGGAGTTCGGCGTGGCCGAGCAGTGGGTCACGGAAGTGCCGGGCCTGCCGACGCCGGTCACCTTCTGCGAGGTGTTCCCGCCGGACGACTTCCCGCTGTACTTCTACCGGCAGCCGAAGGCTCCCGACCTGGAGATCCGCGCGGACGAGCTCGACCTCGGCGCGCTCGCGGCGGCGCGGATCTTCTGGATGACCGGCACCGGCCTGTGCGAGGAGCCGAGCCGCGGCGCGACGCTCGCCGCCCTCGCCGCCCGCCCCGCGGGCGGGACGACCGTCTTCGACCTCGACTGGCGGCCCATGTTCTGGCGCGACCCCGATGAGGCGCGCCCCCACTACGCCGCGGCGCTGCGGCACGCGACGGTCGCGGTCGGCAATGTGGACGAGGTGGAGATCGCCACGGGCGTGCGCGAGCCGCGCGCCGCCGCTGAGGCGCTGCTCGCGGCGGGGGTCGAGCTGGCCGTGGTCAAGCAGGGCCCGAAGGGCGTGCTCGCCGTGAACCGGGCGGGGGAGGAGGCCGAGGTGCCGCCGCTGCCGGTGACCGTGCTCAACGGGCTCGGCGCGGGTGACGCGTTCGGCGGGGCGCTGTGCCATGGGCTGCTCGCCGGGTGGGAACTGGAGCGGGTGATCCGGTACGCCAACGCGGCGGGGGCGATTGTCGCTTCGCGCCTGGAGTGCTCTTCGGCCATGCCGTACGAGGCCGAGGTCGAGGTCGCTCTGGAAGCGGGGGCGGTCCTGTGAGCACATCCGTGGACGTCGCCGCGCTCGCGCGTACCCGTGCCCGGCACCCCGAAGCCATCGCCGAAGCCGCCGCCCGCAGGGGGCGGCGGGCGCTGCTCGGGCCCTCCGGGCGGCTGATGATCATTGCCGCCGACCATCCGGCGCGCGGCGCGCTCGGTGTCGGCAAGGACCCGCTCGCCATGGCCGGCCGGGCGGACCTGCTGGAGCGGCTGTGCGTCGCCCTGGAGCGGCCGGGCGTGGACGGCGTGCTCGCCACCGCCGACATCCTCGACGACCTGCTGCTGCTCGGCGCCCTCGACGGCAAGGTCGTGATGGGGTCCATGAACCGGGGCGGGCTCGCGGGCGCCGCCTTCGAGCTGGACGACCGCTTCACCGGCTACCGGCCCGAGGACCTCGACCGGCTCGGCTTCGACGCGGGCAAGCTCCTGCTGCGCGTCGACTACGACGACCCCGGCTCGCTCACGACGCTGCACTCCACGGCCCGCGCCGTCGACGCCATGGCCGAGCGCCGCCTGCCCGTCTTCGTCGAGCCGTTCCTGTGCGGCCGCAGACAGGGGGACGGGGCGCTGCGCAACGACCTGAGCGCCGACGCGGTCACCCGGTCGATCGCCATCGCCTCCGGGCTCGGCGGCACATCGGCGTACACCTGGCTGAAGGTCCCCGTCACCGAGAACCCCGACGACATGGCGCGCGTCATGGAGGCCTCGACGCTGCCCGCGGTCCTCCTCGGCGGCGACATCGGGGACGATCAGGACGCGGCGTACGAGAAGTGGCGCGGCGCGCTGCAACTGCCCACCGTGTACGGCCTGGTCGCGGGCCGGACGCTGCTCTACCCGCCCGACGGGAACGTGGCGGGCGCCGTCGACACGGCCGTCGGCCTGCTGTAGCCGTGACATGCGACGTGACGTGCCGTTGGGGGTACGCATCCAAGAGGAGGAGGCCCGCATGACGTACGTACCGAAGGGCAGCGCCGCCGACGGGCCCTACGCCCTCGCCGTGGACCCCAAGCGCGCCGCCTGGACCTATTCCAGCCTGCGCGTCGTCGAACTTCAGCCCGGTGGAGTGCACTCCTTCGCCACCGGGGAGAGTGAATGGATCGTGCTGCCGCTGACCGGCGGCTGTACGGTGCACGCGGAGGGCGAGATCATCGAACTCCTGGGCCGGGAGAGCGTGTTCAGCGGAGCCAGTGACTTCGCTTACGTTCCCCGCGCGGCCCACATCCAGATCGCCTCCGGTGCGGGAGGCCGCTTCGCTTTGGCAGGAGCGAAGTGCGAGCGCCGACTCCCCGCCCGCTACGGCCCCGCGCCGGAGGTCCCCGTCGAACACCGCGGCAGCGGCAGCTGCGCCCGGCAGGTGCGCAACTTCGCGTCGGCGGACGCGTTCGACTGCGACCGGCTCATCGCCGTCGAGGTGATCACGCCGGGCGGCAACTGGTCCTCGTACCCGCCGCACAAGCACGACGAGCACCGGCCGGGCGTCGAGTCCGAGCTCGAGGAGATCTACTACTTCGAGATCGAGGGCGACGCGGGCTTCGGCTACCAGCGGGTCTTCCCCTCGCGCCCGGGCGGCACCGACGTGCTCGCCGAGGTGCGCTCCGGCGACGCCGTGCTCGTGCCCGACGGCTGGCACGGGCCGTCCATCGCCCAGCCGGGCCACGCCATGTACTACCTGAACGTGATGGCGGGCCCCGGCGAACGGGAATGGAAGATCTGCTTCCACCCGGATCACACGGAGGGATACCGATGAGCCAGACGACGGGCGCGAGCGGCCGGAACGGCACCGTCCGGCTCACCACCGCCCAGGCCCTGGTGCGCTTCCTGGCCCGGCAGTTCACCGAGCGCGACGGCGAGCGGCACCGCCTGATCGGCGCGACCTGGGGCATCTTCGGGCACGGCAACGTCGCCGGGCTCGGCCAGGCCCTGGTGGAGCACGGCGACGAGATGCCCTTCCACCAGGGGCGCAACGAACAGGCCATGGTGCACGCGGCGGTCGGCTACGCCCGGCAGTCGGGCCGGATGTCGACGCACGCCGTGACGACCTCCATCGGCCCCGGCGCCACCAACCTCGTCACCGGCGCCGCCCTCGCCACCGTCAACCACCTGCCCGTGCTGCTCCTGCCCGGCGACACCTTCGCCACGCGCCCCGCCGACCCGGTGCTCCAGCAGCTCGAAGTCCCGTACGCGGGCGATGTGTCGGTGAACGACTGCCTGCGCCCCGTATCGCGGTACTTCGACCGGATCACCCGCCCGGAGGCGCTGATTCCGGCGGCGCTCGCGGCCGTGCGCGTCCTCACCGACCCCGCCGCGACCGGCGCGGTCACCCTCGCCCTGCCGCAGGACGTCCAGGCCGAGGCCTTCGACTGGCCGCTCGGCTTCTTCGCGGACCGCGTCTGGGCCGTCCGCCGCCAGGCCCCCGACCCGGCCGAACTCGACGCCGCGGCGCGGGCCGTGCGCGCCGCGTCCCGGCCGCTGATCGTCGCGGGCGGCGGCGTCCACCACAGCGCCGCCGAGGACGCCCTGAAGGACCTCGCCGACGCGACCGGCATCCCGGTGGCGTCCACCCAGGCCGGCAAGGGCTCCCTGCGCCACGACCACCCCGCGGACGTCGGCGGCATCGGCCACACCGGCACCGCGACCGCCGACGAACTCGCCCGCACCGCCGACCTGGTCATCGGCGTCGGCACCCGCTACAGCGACTTCACCACGGCGTCCGGCACCCTCTTCGCGGCCCCCGGCGTGCGGTTCCTGAACCTGAACGTGGCGCCGTTCGACGCCCACAAGATGGCGGGGGCCACGGTCGTGGCGGACGCCCGTGCGGGGCTTGAGGCGCTGACCGGCGCCCTCGCGGGGTTCCGCGTCGACGCCGCGTACGAGAGCGCGTACGCGGACGACAAGGCCCGCTGGGAGCACCGCGTCGACGCCGCGTACGAAGCGCACGAACCCGACGTGCGGCCCACCCAGGCGCAGGTGCTCGGCCTGCTCGACGAGCTCGTCACCGACGAGGACGTCCTCATCAACGCGGCGGGCTCGCTCCCGGGCGACCTGCACAAGCTGTGGCGGGCCCGCTCGCCGCGCCAGTACCACGTGGAGTACGGCTACTCCTGCATGGGCTACGAGATCCCGGCCGCGATCGGCGTCAGCATGGCCGCGCCCGAGCGGCCCGTGTGGGCGCTCGTCGGCGACGGCACGTACCTGATGATGCCCACCGAGATCGTCACGGCCGTGCAGGAGAACATCCCCATCAAGGTCGTGATCCTGCAGAACCACGGCTACGCGTCCATCGGCGGCCTCTCGGAGTCCGTGGGCGGCGAGCGCTTCGGCACCGCCTACCGCTACCGCGCCCCCGACGGCTCGTACACGGGCGACCCGCTGCCCGTCGACCTCGCGGCCAACGCGGCCTCGCTCGGGCTTCCCGTGCGACGCGCGAAGACCGTCGGCGACCTGCGCGATGCCCTGCGCGAAGCGCGCGGAGCGGACGGCCCCACATGTGTCTACGTGGAGACGGAAACGGCAGACACAGTGTCGGGCCCGCCCCCGGCACAGGCGTGGTGGGATGTGCCCGTGGCCGAGATCGCGACCCGTCCGTCGGCGGTCAAGGCCCGCGAGGAGTACGACCGGCACGTGTCCGCCCGGCGCCGCCATCTGTGAAGGAGTACTTGGCATGACGAAGACCGTCGACCACTGGATCGGTGGCAAGGGCGTCGAGGGGACGTCCGGGAGCTACGGACCGGTCACCGACCCGGCGACCGGCGCCGTCACCACCCAGGTCGCCTTCGCGAGCGTGGACGAGGTGGACGCGGCGGTCGCCGCCGCCAAGGCCGCGTACGCGACGTGGGGCCAGTCCTCACTGGCGCAGCGCACGAGCGTCCTGTTCAAGTTCCGCGCGCTGCTCGACGCGCACCGCGACGAGATCGCCGCGCTGATCACCGCCGAGCACGGCAAGGTGCACTCCGACGCGCTCGGCGAGGTCGCGCGCGGCCTGGAGATCGTCGACCTGGCGTGCGGCATCAACGTACAGCTCAAGGGCGAGCTGTCCACGCAGGTCGCGAGCCGCGTGGACGTCGCCTCCATCCGCCAGCCGCTCGGCGTCGTCGCGGGCATCACGCCGTTCAACTTCCCGGCCATGGTGCCGATGTGGATGTTCCCGATCGCCATCGCGTGCGGCAACACCTTCGTCCTGAAGCCCAGCGAGAAGGACCCGTCGGCGTCGATGCGGGTCGCCGAACTGCTCGCCGAGGCGGGCCTGCCGGACGGCGTCTTCAACGTCGTCCACGGCGACAAGGTGGCCGTGGACCGCCTCCTGGAGCACCCGGACGTGGCGGCCGTGTCCTTCGTGGGCTCGACCCCCATCGCCCGCTACATCCACGCCACCGCGTCCGCCAACGGCAAGCGCGTGCAGGCGCTCGGCGGCGCCAAGAACCACATGCTGGTCCTGCCGGACGCCGACCTGGACGCGGCCGCCGACGCCGCCGTCTCGGCCGCGTACGGCTCCGCCGGTGAGCGCTGCATGGCCATCTCGGCCGTCGTCGCGGTCGGTTCGGTCGGCGACGAACTCGTCGCCAAGATCAAGGAGCGCGCCGAGAAGATCAAGATCGGCCCCGGCGACGACCCGGCCTCCGAGATGGGCCCGCTCATCACGGCCGCGCACCGCGACAAGGTCGCGTCGTACGTGACGGGCGCGGCGGCGCAGGGCAGCGAGGTCGTCCTGGACGGCACCGGCCACACCGTCGAGGGGTACGAGGACGGCCACTGGATCGGCCTGTCCCTGCTCGACCGGGTCCCGGTCACGGCGGACGCCTACAAGGACGAGATCTTCGGCCCGGTCCTGTGCGTGCTGCGCGTCGACACGTACGAGGAGGGCCTCGCGCTCATCAACGCCTCGCCGTTCGGCAACGGCACCGCGATCTTCACCCGGGACGGCGGCGCCGCGCGGCGCTTCCAGTTGGAGGTCGAGGCGGGCATGGTCGGCGTGAACGTGCCGATCCCGGTGCCGGTGGGCTACCACTCCTTCGGCGGCTGGAAGGACTCGCTCTTCGGCGACCACCACATCTACGGCAACGACGGCACGCACTTCTACACGCGTGGCAAGGTCGTCACCACGCGCTGGCCGGACCCGTCGGAGGCGCCGGCCGGGGTGGATCTGGGGTTCCCGCGCAACCACTGACCGTGAGCGAGCAGTGAGGGAAGCCGTCCGCAGAGCGGACGGCTTCCTTTCTTTTTCCGGGGAATGGCTGCGGTTCCCGTACGGAGTGCCCGAAACGGGCGAGTAAGGCAGTTACTGAATTTGACCTTGCTATCAAAGGTTTAGGGGCGCATCTTCTCGCTAGTCGTCACCCGTAGAGATCAACGGCTGGGATTCAATGGCGAGTTGCCCGGCTCCCGAGCTGCGGAATCCGTAGGTGAACGGCCATTGACGTTCTCTTGATGCCGGGGTTTCCATGACGCCGCACGCTTCGTACGAGCCGATCGGAATCCCCGTATGACCGAAACGCTTCACACCCCGTCGCCCGCGCCCCTCACGGAAACGGGGAGTCCGGTCACGGAAACGGGGAATCCGGCGCCGACCGAGGCGCCGCGGCAGCTGAAGCGTTCCATCGGCGTCGTCGGCGGCACCCTGCTCACCCTGTCCTGCGTCACCCCCGCCTCCACGCTCTTCGTGGTCGTGCCCGACCTCTTCTCGACGCTCGGCACCGCCACCGCCCTCACCATCGCCATCGGCGCCCTGCTGTGCGTGGGCGTCGCCTTCTGCTACGCCGAGCTCGGCACGCTGATCCCGAGCGCGGGCGGCGAGTACGCGATGGTGTCGACGATGGCCGGACGGCTCGCGGGCTGGCTGGTGTTCGTCCTGTCCCTGCTCGTCGTGATGATCGTGCCGCCGGTCATCGCCATGGGCACGGCGGACTACCTGGCGCCCCTCGTCCACATCGACGCGCGGTACGCGGGCGCGGGCGTCATGCTCCTCGCCACCCTCGCGGGCCTGCTCGACCTGCGCGCCAACGCGTGGATCACCGGCATCTTCCTCGTCCTCGAAGTCGTCGCCGCGGGCGTCGTCGCCGTCCTCGGCTTCGCGCACGCCGAGCGCGGCGCGGACAGCCTGCTGCGCCTGGAGGTGGCGGGCTCCGGCGGCGGCCCCGACGCCGTCACCGCGATGCTGATCGTCTCCGGCCTCGCCATCGCGCTCTTCGTCACGCAGGGCTTCTCCACGGCCGTCTACCTCTCCGAGGAGATGGAGAACCCGCGGCGCAACGTCGCCCGCACCGTGCTCCTCACGCTCGGCATCTCCGCGGTCGTGCTGCTCGTGCCGGTCGCCGCGATCACCATGGGCGCGTCGGACCTGGCGGCGCTCACCGGCGGGGACATCAGCGGCATGGTCGAGGCCTGGTCGAGCCCCGCCGTCGGCACCTTCATCAGCCTGTGCGTGGCCCTCGCCATCATCAACGCGGGCATCGTGATGGTCATCCAGAACTCCCGCGTCCTGTTCGCCTCCGCGCGCGACAAGGCGTGGCCCTCGCCCGTGAACGCGGCCCTGTCCCGCCTCGGCCGCTTCGGCTCCCCGTGGGTCGCCACGCTCCTCGTCGGCGTGCCGGGCGCCGCGCTGTGCTTCCTGAACCTGGACACGCTGTACGGGGTGACCGGGGTGTCCGTGACGGGGATGTACCTGCTCGTCGCCGTCGCCGCGCTGCTCGCGCGGAGGGGGTCCCACGGGGGCCTGCCCGCCTGGCGGATGCCGTTGTGGCCCGGGGTGCCGGTGGTCCTCATCGCGGTGCTCGCCTACGTCCTGAGCCGCCAGGACACCCCGTACCTCCTGTGGACCGGCGGCATCGTGGCCGTCGCGACCCTCTACTGGCTCCTCTACCTGCGCCCGCGGGCCGCTACGCGGTGGCTGGTGAGCGTGCCGGGGGAGTAGCCCGTCGCGAGTGCGCCCCAGTCCCACCCCTTCACCGCTGCATTGATTAGCGGCTCCGCCGCGGGCAGGGGGCTCCGCCCCCTGGACCCCCGGTC
>NZ_JBHYJH010000215.1:0-12764 GCF_042740445.1 Streptomyces sp. NPDC059003
GGGCGGAGCCCCCTGGTTTTGGGTAAAGGGGCGGGTCTGGGGCGCCCCGCGAAGGACCGACTACAGCGGGTGGCCCAGGAGCATCGTCGGTGCCCCCGCGACCCGCGTGAGGAAGACCGTGGCGGAACCGGAGCCCTGGGGCTTGACCTTCCGGCGGAGTTCCTCCGGCTCCACCGCCGACCCCCGCTTCTTCACCGTCAGAACCCCCACCCCCCGCTCCCGAAGCAACGCCTTCAACTTCTTCACATTGAACGGCATCTGATCAGTGATCTCGTACGCACTGGCGTACGCCACCTCCCGCGCGACATCGGACGTGACGTACGCGATGGTCTCGTCGATGAGCCCGCCCTCCACGAGGGCGGCCACGTCGGCGACCAGATGGGCCCGGATGACGGCCCCGTCGGGCTCGTACAGGTAGCGGCCGACGGCCCGGACGGCCGGATCGGCCGGCATCGCGGCGCGCGCGGCGCACAACGTGGCGCCCGACGGCAGCAGCGTCGCCCGGTGCGAACCACCCGCGTCCGTGCCGAACCACAGCACGGCCTCCTTCACGTCCCCGCCGTCCGAGATCCACTCGGCCTCCGCCTCGCCGGGCACGGCGTCGTGCGGAATGCCGGGCGCGATCTTCAGGGCGGCGAGCGGCGCCTTGCGGGCGGCGGCGACGGCCCAGGACAGGGGCGGCGAGTACGCCTCGGGGTCGAAGATCCGGCCGCGCCCACCACGCCGGGCGGGGTCCACGAAGACCGCGTCGTACGCCTGAGTGTCCACCTCCGTCACATCGGCCTCGCGGACCTCGATCAGATCCTCCAGACCGAGGGCGCGGGCGTTGGCGCGCGCGACCGCGCAGGTCAGCGGGTCACGGTCGACGGCGAGCACGGCGATCCCGGCGCGCGCCAGAGCGATCGCGTCGCCGCCGATGCCGCAGCACAGGTCGGCGACGCGGCGGACGCCGAGGTCCTGCAAGCGCCGGGCCCGGTACGTCGCCACGGTCGTGCGCGTGGACTGCTCGACGCCGTTCGGCGTGAAGAACATGCGCGCGGCGTCCTCGGCGCCGAACTTCGCCACCGCGCGCTGCCGCAGACGGGCCTGCCCGAGCGCGGCCGAGACCAGCCCGGCCGGGTGGTCGCGGCGCAGCCGGGTGGCGACCGCGAGCTCGTTGGCCGGTTCGACGTCGCGCACCTCGTCGAGCAGGGCGCGGCCCTCGTCGGTGAGGAGCGCGGCGAAGGCGTCGCGTGCGGTGTGCGGGTCTTGCGGAGCGTTCACCGGCCCATTGTGGGCCAGTCGGTGGAAGGTGCGCGTCCGGCGGCGGTGTCGGCCCCTCGGCAGGGCCCTGAACTGCGAGGATCCGGCGCCATGCGACTAGTACGACAAACTGCGGAATCAGCAGGAAAGCGGACACGTAAGCGGACGCGTAAGCGGCAGAAGCGGGCCTGCGCGGTGGCCGGCGGGCTCGCCCTCGCCGCCGTCGCCTCCGGGTGCGCGTCGGACGCCGAGGAGGCCCGCTCGGGGGCGAACGCCGCCCACGGCCAGCAGCCCCGCCTCGCGCCGCCCGCCCAGGCCCTGCGGGAGTACGCCCATGAGCTGCGCGCGAGCCAGGCCGCGCGGGCCGCCGCCGCGAAGCGCTGGGGCCTGGCCAGGGTGCCCCTGACGGCGCCCGCCGCGCCCGCCGCCAAGCCGGTCCTCACCACCCGCAAGGGCTTCGAGGTCAAGGGGCAGGCGGAGCTCCCGCCCGTGTTCACCACCGTCCCCACCAAGGAGAAGGTCGTCTTCCTGACCGTCGACGACGGGGCCGAGAAGGACCCGGCGTTCCTGCGGATGATGACCGAACTGAAGATCCCGTACACCGCGTTCCTCAGCGACTACCTCGTCAAGGAGGACTACGGATACTTCAAGGGGATGCGGGACCGTGGCGTCGTACTGAACAACCACACCCTCAACCACCGCTATCTGCCCGGGCTCTCCTACGAGGCGCAGCGGCGCGAGATCTGCGGCATGCAGGACACCATCGAACGGCGCTACGGCAAGCGGCCCGAGCTGTTCCGGCCGCCGTACGGCAACTACAACCGCGACACCCTGCGCGCCGCGAAGTCCTGCGGGATCAAGGCGGTGCCGCTGTGGGCGTCCGAGGCCTACGCCGACCACATGGAATGGCGCGAATGGGACCGTGACCTGCACCCCGGCGACATCGTCCTCACGCACTTCCGGGGCCGCGGGGACTGGAAGGGCACCATGCCCGACATGGTCCGCACGGTCATGAAGACGATCACAGAGAGGGGCTACGCGGTGGCCCGCCTGGAGGACTACCTGTGAGGGCCCTCGCCGCCGCAGCCTTCTTGATCCTCCTGACGGGCTGCGCCCAATCGGTGGACCCGATCGAGAGGCTCGGGCGGAAGGCGGCCGAAAAGATGTCGCCACCCGGCTGTGGGCAGTCGTTCCGCATGGCGGAACGGGTGGGCACAGCCCCACGCGCCGGGCAACCGGAATCAGGGCGGAGCCCAGAAACCCCCGCGCCCCGCGCGGAACCCTCCCCCAACGCGGAGCGTTGCCGAAAAGAGGCCCACCCCCTGGTGCGGAGCACCGATTCCCCCTGAGCCGGCGGCAGCCAATTGGCACTCCGCTTGACCGAGTGCTAATCGCCGTCCTAGTCTCGGGCCTGGCACTCCCACCTGGAGAGTGCCAGAAGCGACGGGCAGGTCCGGCACCCGCGACGACGGATCGACCTGGTCGCCACCTCTAGATCAGTTAACCCCGCGAGATCTCCGAAGGGGGAGGTCGGATCGTGACGACCGCCAGCTCCAAGGTTGCCATCAAGCCGCTCGAGGACCGCATCGTGGTCCAGCCGCTCGACGCCGAGCAGACCACGGCCTCTGGCCTGGTTATCCCGGACACCGCGAAGGAGAAGCCCCAGGAGGGCGCCGTCCTCGCCGTGGGCCCGGGCCGTTTCGAGAACGGCGAGCGCCTTCCGCTCGACGTGAAGGTCGGCGACGTCGTGCTCTACAGCAAGTACGGCGGCACCGAGGTGAAGTACAACGGCGACGAGTACCTGGTGCTCTCCGCCCGCGACGTGCTCGCGATCATCGAGAAGTGATCAAGAAGTAGTCGCCTGCTTCACCCAGCAGATTTGCTTCGTGCTGCGCCCCTGGTCACCCCGCTGATTGCCGGGCGGCAAGGGGCGCAGTTCGTTCATACGAGTTTCCGAGAGGGCTGAAACGCTCCCATGGCGAAGATCCTGAAGTTCGACGAGGACGCCCGTCGCGCCCTCGAGCGCGGCGTCAACAAGCTTGCCGACACGGTCAAGGTGACGATCGGCCCCAAGGGCCGCAACGTCGTCATCGACAAGAAGTTCGGCGCCCCCACCATCACCAACGACGGTGTCACCATCGCCCGCGAGGTCGAGGTCGAGGACCCGTACGAGAACCTCGGTGCCCAGCTGGTGAAGGAGGTGGCGACCAAGACCAACGACATCGCTGGTGACGGCACCACCACCGCCACCGTGCTCGCCCAGGCCCTCGTCAAGGAAGGCCTGCGCAACGTCGCCGCCGGCGCCTCCCCGGCCGCCCTGAAGAAGGGCATCGACGCCGCGGTCAAGGCCGTCTCCGACGACCTGCTCGCCACCGCGCGCCCGATCGACGACAAGTCCGACATCGCCGCCGTGGCCGGGCTCTCCGCCCAGGACCAGCAGGTCGGCGAGCTCATCGCCGAGGCGATGGACAAGGTCGGCAAGGACGGTGTCATCACCGTCGAGGAGTCCAACACCTTCGGTCTCGAGCTGGACTTCACCGAGGGCATGGCCTTCGACAAGGGCTACCTGTCGCCGTACTTCGTGACGGACCAGGAGCGCATGGAGGCCGTCCTGGAGGACCCGTACATCCTCATCCACCAGGGCAAGATCTCCTCCATCCAGGACCTGCTGCCGCTCCTGGAGAAGGTCATCCAGGCCGGCTCCTCGAAGCCGCTCCTGATCATCGCCGAGGACGTCGAGGGCGAGGCCCTCTCCACCCTCGTCGTGAACAAGATCCGCGGTACGTTCAACGCGGTGGCCGTCAAGGCCCCCGGCTTCGGCGACCGCCGCAAGGCGATGCTCGGCGACATGGCCACCCTCACGGGCGGCACCGTCATCGCCGAGGAGGTCGGCCTCAAGCTCGACCAGGTCGGCCTGGACGTGCTCGGCTCCGCCCGCCGCGTGACGATCACCAAGGACGACACCACGATCGTCGACGGCGGCGGCAACGCCGGTGACGTCGAGGGCCGCGTCGCCCAGATCAAGGCCGAGATCGAGGCCACGGACTCCGACTGGGACCGCGAGAAGCTCCAGGAGCGCCTCGCGAAGCTGGCCGGCGGCGTGTGCGTCATCAAGGTCGGCGCCGCGACCGAGGTCGAGCTCAAGGAGAAGAAGCACCGTCTGGAGGACGCCATCTCCGCGACCCGCGCCGCGGTCGAGGAGGGCATCGTCTCCGGTGGTGGCTCCGCGCTCGTCCACGCCGTCAAGGTCCTCGAGGGCAACCTCGACAAGACCGGCGACGAGGCCACCGGCGTCTCCGTCGTCCGCAAGGCCGCCGTCGAGCCGCTGCGCTGGATCGCCGAGAACGCCGGCCTCGAGGGCTACGTCATCACCTCCAAGGTGGCGGAGCTCGACAAGGGCTTCGGCTTCAACGCCGCGACCGGCGAGTACGTCGACCTGGTCAAGGCCGGCGTCATCGACCCGGTGAAGGTCACGCGCTCCGCCCTGGAGAACGCCGCGTCCATCGCTTCGCTGCTGCTCACGACCGAGACCCTGGTCGTCGAGAAGCCGGCGGAGGAGGAGGCCGAGGCCGGTCACAGCCACGGGCACGGTCACGCTCACTGAGCGTGACCTGAGGTAGGACCAGCCGGAGGCCCGGCATCCCGTCGCGGGGTGCCGGGCCTCCGTGTTTGCGGCGGGGCGTCTGCCGGGTTGCGCTTCGCGGCCGACCGCGGGTCGTGGTCCGTCCTCGCGCAGTTCCCCGCGCCCCTTCGGGGCGCTTTACTGCGGGCCGTACTTGCGTCCCGTTCGGGACGTGACTCCGCCGAGGAGGGCTCGCGGCGTCAGCTTCACCACGCCCATCAGTGCCTTGTAGCGCGGATCCGGCACCGAGAGGGTCTTGCCGCGGGCGAGGTCCGTGAGGGCCGTGGCCACGAGGCGGTCCGCGTCGAGCCACATCCAGTTGGGGATGTTGTCGGTGCCCATCCCGGCCCGCTCGTGGAACTCCGTACGTACGAAGCCGGGGCACAGCGCCATCAGCCGCACCCCGGACCCGGCGAGGTCACGCGCCGCGCCCTGGGTGAACTGGGCGATCCACGCCTTGGACGCCCCGTACGTGCCGCGCGGCACGAATGCCGCGATCGACGCGACGTTGACGACGCCGCCGCGCCCCCGCTCCCGCATCTGTTCCGTCGCCGCCGACGTCAGCCGGAGGACGGCCTCGCAGTGCACCTTCAGCATGGTGAGCTCGTCGGCGAGCGTGACCTCCAAGTAGCGGCCCTTGTTGGCGAATCCGGCGTTGTTGACCAGCAGGTCGACCGGGTCCCTGCGGCGGCCGAGCCGCTCCTCGACGGCCGCGATGCCGTCGTCCGTGGCGAGGTCCGCGGTGAGGACCTCCACCTCCACGCGGTGCCGGTCGTGCAGCTCGGTCGCCTGTTCCTTCATCCGCTCGGTGTCGCGTGCCACCAGGACGAGGTTGTGGCCGTCGGCGGCGAGACGCCGCGCGAAGGCGGCGCCGATGCCCGCGGTCGAACCCGTGATGAGAGCCGTAGTCATGGACCAAGGCTAGTGACGCGCGGGACCGCCGCGCGCCACGAGCCGGGCCCGGCCGGTCCGGGGGCCGGGCGATGAGGCGTCAGATGGGGGTGGTGGGGCGTCAGCCGCCTTGCTGCGCCAGGTACTTGAGGGCCTTCCGGGTCGCCTCGGGGTGCAGGGCGTCGCCCGCCGCCAGCAGGGACGGCAGCAGCTCCCGCTCCAGCGTCGAGGCCCTGAACTGCAGCGCGACGGTGACGTCGTGGTCGGGCCTGTGCACGATCTCGACGGCGTCGCCCGCCTGGATCTCGCCGGGTTCGAGCACCCGCAGATAGGCGCCGGGCAGCACCGCCTGCGTGAACTCCCTGATCCAGCCCTGCTGGTCCAGGTGGCCCTGGAACGTGCGGCAGGGGATGCGGGACGAGGTGACTTCGAGCAGGAGGTCCGCGCCGACGCGCCAGCGCTCGCCGATCTTCGCGCCGTTCACGTCGACGCCGGTCGTCGTCAGGTTCTCGCCGAAGACGCCGTTGGGGAGCGCGCGGCCGAGGCGGCGGCCCCACTCGTCGAGGTCCTCGCGCGCGAAGGCGTACACCGCCTGGTCGTTCCCGCCGTGGTTGCGCAGGTCGCAGATCGTGTCTCCGGCGAGGCCGCTGCCGCCGGTCCCCTTGGGGCCGGGAGCGGCCACCCGAACGGGCCCGTCCGTCGGCTGTTTGTCGATCCCGGTGCGGCCGCCGGGGGCGCTGGTGTACGGGACGGACTTGGGGCGGCCCACATTCACGGAGAGAAGCTTCATCCGGTCAGGCTATGCCGAGCGTGCTCAAAGCAGCTACGCAATATTGTGCATCGCACCCAAGGGTCGCTTATGCTCGGTTCATGATCGAGGCCCGTCATCTCCGTGTCCTGCGCGCCGTCGCCGCCACCGGCTCCTTCTCGGCGGCGGCCCGCGAGCTCGGCTGTACGCAGCCCGCGGTCAGCCAGCAGATGAAGGCCCTCGAGGCGTCGGCGGGCACGCCGCTGCTCATCCGCACGGGCCGCGAGATGCGGCTGACGCAGGCGGGCGAGGCCCTGGTCCGGCACGCCGCGGGCATCCTCGCCGGGCTCACCGCCGCCGAGGAGGAGGTGGCCGCGATCGCGGGCCTGCGCGCGGGCCGGGTGCGGCTCGTCTCCTTCCCCAGCGGTTCCTCGACCCTGGTGCCGGGCGCGCTCGCGGCCCTGCGCGCCGCCCACCCCGGCACCCGTGTCTCCCTGGAGGAGGCGGAGCCGCCCCGCTCGGTGGAGATGCTGCGCGCGGGCGACTGCGACGTGGCGCTCGCCTTCCGGTACGAGGGCGCGCGGCACGAGGGCGCCGCCGCCCCGGACGAGTGGGACGACCTGGTCGTGCGCCCGCTGCTCAGCGACCGGCTCGCCGGGCTCGTACCGGAGGGGCACCGGCTCGCCAAGGAGGACAGCGTCACCATCGGCGAGCTCGCCGACGAGTCCTGGATCGCGGGCTGCCCGCGCTGCCGCCGCCAGCTGGTCGAGGTCTGCGAGAGCGCGGGCTTCACGCCTCGGATCGACTTCGCCACGGACGACTACCCCGCGGTGATCGGCCTGGTCGGCGCGGGCCTCGGCGTGGCGGTGCTGCCGGAGCTCGCCCTGGAGTCGGTCCGTCCGAAGGGCGCCCGCGCGGTGACGGTGGAGCCGGCCGTGCGCCGCGAGATCGTCGCGCTGACGTTGCCGGATCTGGCGCAGGTACCGGCTGTCGCGGCGACGCTCGACCACTTGGCGCGGGCCGCCGCGCGCTGACGCGTCTCTCCCGCGCGGGGTTTTCCGGCGCCTCCGGCGCCACCGCAGGAGAAACGTTCCTTCAGGAAGGCGATCCGCCCGTGCCCGCCGCCGTCACCAGGCGATTGCGCGCACGCCCCATCAGCTCCTCCCGTTCGTCCTCGGTGAGGCCGCCCCACACGCCGTACGGCTCGCGCACCGCGAGCGCGTGCGCGGCGCACTCCGCGCGCACCGGGCACCGCATGCAGACCTCCTTGGCCGAGTTCTCGCGCGCACTGCGCGCCGCGCCGCGCTCGCCCTCCGGGTGGAAGAAGAGCGAGCTGTCCACCCCACGGCAGGCCGCGAGGAGCTGCCAGTCCCACAGATCTGCGTTCGGTCCGGGGAGGCGGGAGAAATCTGCCATTGCTTGTCTCCTGTGGCCGTTGGTAACCGTACTGAGATGACATGGATCACATGGAAGCGACGCTCATGACCGTACATCGACTATCTAAGGAGATGAAAATATGACTCATTGCGAATCTAGCCACAGACACCGGCAAAAGGGAAGAAAAGCCGCTAAATGGGGCATAGGGCTCGATGGGCGGCGTACTGGCCCGTGCCGCCTGTGCCGTGTCCGTCCCCTCACGTAGAGTGCCGAAGGTGGCTGCCTGACCCGTAACTCTTTCGAGTGACCGTCGTTGAGAGTGCGGAGGCGGTTGAAACAACAAGCGCTCGGGCAGGTGTCCGAGAGCGTCAACCGCACAGGTGACGACTTGTACCAGCCTGGAGGCTCAAGGTGACGCGCATCAGCTGCGGAGGACGGCCATGACATCCGTCCTCGTCTGCGACGACTCCCCGCTCGCCCGAGAGGCGCTCCGCCGCGCGGTCGCGACCGTGCCCGGCGTCGAGCGCGTGACGACAGCGGCCAACGGCGAGGAAGTCCTCCGCCGCTGGGGCGCCGATCGCTCGGACCTGATCCTGATGGACGTACGCATGCCCGGACTGGGCGGCGTCGAGACCGTGCGGCGGCTGCTCTCCGCCGACCCGGGGGCACGGATCATCATGCTCACGGTCGCCGAGGACCTGGACGGCGTGGCGCTCGCCGTCGCCGCGGGCGCCCGGGGCTATCTGCACAAGGACGCCTCGCGCGCCGAGCTGCGCGCGACCGTCACACAGGCCCTCGCCGACCCGACCTGGCGGCTCGCCCCGCGCCGCCTGCGCTCGGCCGAGATGGGCGCCGCGCCCACGCTCACCGCGCGTGAGATCCAGGTCCTCGAAGGCATGAGCCACGGCCGGTCCAACGCGGAGATCGGGCGCGAGCTCTTCCTCTCCGAGGACACGGTGAAGACGCACGCCAGGCGCCTGTTCAAGAAGCTCGGCGCGTCGGACCGCGCACACGCGGTGGCGCTCGGCTTCCGCTGGGGCCTGGTCCGCTAAGTGGCCTGTCGCGGGGGAACGGCGATCCCCGCCCGCCGTGCGGCGGGCGGGGCCACGGAGGGCCGCCGACACCCCCCGCTCAGGAGCGGCTTGTGGCGCTTCGCCGCCGATGCCGCATCCTTGAGGTGTGGAGTTCCTTGGGGACGAGTCGGCCGAGCGGAAGGGGAGGGCGCGGGGGATGAGTTTCGGCGCACCTGCTCATAACGCTTCGGTGCACAACTATGGACGCGGTGCCACGGATCAGTCAGCGCCGAGGCACCATGGACCGATGCGCGATGACAAGACGACGGTGATCGGTGCCCTCGTCCTTCGCGCCGTCGAGGGTGACGAGCAGGCCACGCACGACCTCCTGGCCCACGTCCACCCGCTCGCGCTGCGCTACTGCCGCACCCGCCTCTCCCGACTGCCGGGTGACGCGCGGCACTTCGTGGAGGACCTCGCGCAGGAAGTGTGCGTCGCGGTCCTGCTCGCGCTGCCGCGCTACCGGGACACCGGGCGGCCCTTCGAGGCCTTCGTCTTCGCCATCGCCGCGCACAAGGTCGCCGACCTGCAGCGCGCCGCGATGCGGCACCCCGGTTCCACCGCGGTGCCGTCCGACGAGATGCCCGAGCGGCCCGACGACTCGCTCGGGCCCGAGGAGCGGGCGCTGCTCAGCAGCGACGCGGAGTGGGCCAAGAAGCTGCTCGCCAATCTTCCGGAGAACCAGCGGGAGCTGTTGCTGCTGCGGGTCGCCGTGGGGCTCACGGCGGAGGAGACCGGGCAGATGCTGGGCATGTCCCCTGGCGCGGTCCGGGTGGCCCAGCACCGCGCCCTGAGCCGCCTGCGCGCGCTGGCCGAGCAGTAGCGGTCTCGGATTTCAGCCCGTCCGGCGTTTGAGGGCGAGGCCGAAGGCCGATCTGCGGCGGCCCACGAGCGCGCTTGTGGGAATCTACGAAGCCTCGGGGCGCCCGTGATCGTGGAATGAGAGAGTCCCGCTTCCCGTTAGCATGGACATCCGCACCGATCAAGGCCATTGGGGAAGGTGTCATGACTGCCAACGTCGACGGAGTGCCCGAGAAATTCGCGACACTCGGGCTGACCTACGACGACGTGCTGCTGCTGCCGGGCGCGTCCGACATGGCGCCCGACCAGATCGACACCTCCTCGTACATCTCGAAGAACGTGCGGGTGAACATCCCGCTGCTCTCCGCCGCGATGGACAAGGTCACCGAGTCCCGCATGGCCATCGCCATGGCGCGGCAGGGCGGCGTCGGCGTGCTGCACCGCAACCTCTCCATCGCCGACCAGGCCAACCAGGTCGACCTGGTCAAGCGCTCCGAGTCCGGCATGGTGACGGACCCCATCACGGTGCACCCGGACGCCACGCTCGCCGAGGCCGACGCGATCTGCGCCAAGTTCCGCATCAGCGGCGTCCCGGTCACCGACCCGGCGGGCAAGCTGCTCGGCATCGTCACCAACCGCGACATGGCCTTCGAGAGCGACCGCTCGCGCCAGGTGCGCGAGGTCATGACGCCGATGCCGCTGGTCACCGGCAAGGTCGGGATCAGCGGTGTGGACGCCATGGAGCTCCTTCGCCGCCACAAGATCGAGAAGCTGCCGCTGGTCGACGACAGCGGCGTCCTCAAGGGCCTGATCACGGTCAAGGACTTCGTGAAGGCCGAGAAGTACCCGAACGCCGCCAAGGACGCCGAGGGCCGCCTCATCGTCGGTGCCGCCGTCGGCGTCGCCGGTGACGCCTTCGACCGCGCCCAGGCGCTGATCGAGGCGGGCGTCGACTTCATCGTCGTCGACACCGCGCACGGCCACTCCCGGCTCGTCGGCGACATGGTCGCCAAGATCAAGTCGAACTCCAGCGGCGTCGACGTCATCGGCGGCAACATCGCCACGCGGGACGGCGCCCAGGCCCTCATCGACTCCGGTGTCGACGGCATCAAGGTCGGCGTCGGCCCCGGCTCCATCTGCACGACCCGCGTCGTCGCCGGCATCGGCGTACCGCAGGTAACGGCCATCTACGAAGCGTCGCTCGCCGCCAAGGAAGCCGGTGTCCCGGTGATCGGCGACGGCGGCCTGCAGTACTCGGGCGACATCGCGAAGGCCCTGGTCGCGGGCGCCGACACGGTGATGCTCGGCTCCCTGCTCGCGGGCTGCGAGGAGTCCCCCGGCGAGCTGCTCTTCATCAACGGCAAGCAGTTCAAGTCGTACCGCGGCATGGGCTCCCTGGGCGCCATGCAGTCGCGCGGCGAGCAGAAGTCCTTCTCCAAGGACCGCTACTTCCAGGAGGGCGTCGCCTCCGACGAGAAGCTGGTCCCCGAGGGCATCGAGGGCCAGGTGCCCTACCGCGGTCCGCTGTCGGCGGTCGTGCACCAGCTGGTGGGCGGTCTGCGCCAGTCGATGTTCTACGTGGGCGGGCGCACGGTGCCCGAGCTCCAGGCCAATGGCCGATTCGTACGGATCACGTCCGCGGGCCTCAAGGAGAGCCACCCGCACGACATCCAGATGACGGTCGAGGCACCGAACTACAGCCGCAACAAGTAGCGGCCACGCGCGCGTGGGGGCGGCCCGGAATCCTGGGCCGCCCCCACGCGCGTGTGTCGGGGATACTGGAACGGCACATGGAGAGCCGTAGTGCCGTAGGAAAGCTGAAGGGCCACACACGTGACTGAGATCGAGATCGGGCGCGGCAAGCGCGGCCGCCGGGCGTACGCCTTCGACGACATCGCCGTCGTACCGAGTCGGCGCACCCGCGACCCGAAGGAGGTCTCGATCGCCTGGCAGATCGACGCCTACCGCTTCGAGCTGCCCTTCCTCGCGGCTCCCATGGACTCCGTGGTGTCGCCGTCGACCGCGATCCGCATCGGCGAGCTCGGCGGCCTCGGCGTCCTGAACCTCGAAGGCCTGTGGACGCGGTACGAGGACCCGCAGCCGCTGCTCGACGAGATCGGTGAGCTGCCCGCCGAGGCGGCGACCCGCCGCCTCCAGGAGATCTACGCGGCCCCCATCAAGGAGGAGCTGATCGGGCAGCGCATCAAGGAGGTGCGCGACTCCGGCGTCGTCACCGCCGCCGCGCTCTCGCCGCAGCGCACCGCGCAGTTCTCCAAGGCCGTCGTGGACGCGGGCGTCGACATCTTCGTGATCCGCGGGACGACGGTGTCGGCCGAGCACGTCTCCGGTGCCGCCGAGCCGCTGAACCTGAAGCAGTTCATCTACGAGCTGGACGTCCCGGTGATCGTCGGCGGCTGCGCCACGTACACCGCCGCCCTGCACCTGATGCGCACGGGCGCGGCCGGTGTCCTCGTCGGCTTCGGCGGCGGCGCCGCGCACACCACGCGCAACGTCCTCGGCATCCAGGTGCCCATGGCCACCGCCGTGGCCGACGTCGCGGCCGCGCGCCGTGACTACATGGACGAGTCCGGCGGCCGCTACGTCCACGTCATCGCCGACGGCGGCGTGGGCTGGTCCGGCGACCTGCCGAAGGCCATCGCCTGCGGCGCGGACGCCGTGATGATGGGCTCGCCGCTCGCGCGCGCCACGGACGCGCCCGGCAAGGGTCACCACTGGGGCATGGAGGCCGTCCACGAGGACGTGCCGCGCGGCAAGAAGGTCGACCTGGGCACGGTCGGCACGACCGAGGAGATCCTCACGGGTCCCTCGCACATCCCGGACGGCTCGATGAACTTCTTCGGCGCCCTGCGCCGCGCGATGGCCACGACCGGCTACAGCGAGCTCAAGGAGTTCCAGCGGGTCGAGGTGACGGTGGCGGACTCGCAGCACAAGCGGTGACGTCGCACTGGGCTTGAGCAGGTAGAAGTCAGGGGCCGGGCCACCTTCGGGT
>NZ_JBHYJH010000216.1:0-12641 GCF_042740445.1 Streptomyces sp. NPDC059003
GACGAGGCGCGAAGCGCCGGATAAAAGGGGGTCCAGGGGGCGGAGCCCCCTGGTTTTGGGTAAAGGGGCGGGTCTGGGGCGCCCCGCGAGGGCTACCGGCGGCGGCGCTTGCCGTCCAGTTCGTCCCACCACTCGTCGGACTTCGGGTCCCCGGAGGGGTCGTCCCACCAGCGGTCGTCCGGTCCGCGCCGATTCGCGACAATCGCAGCCAACGGCGGAATCACCATCGCCACCACACACATCCCGACCGCCGCGGGCACCGACCAGAGCCGCACGACACCCCAGGCCAGGACGAACAGGGCCAGGCACGTGCCCATCATGGCGAAGTACACATGGCGCCGTCGCGCGTACATACGTCCAGCGTACGGCGGACCTCGCCGAGAAGGGGCCGCGCGGCCCCACTAGAGTGGAGCCTGGCTCTGTACCGCCCACCACACAGCTCACCGAGGAGCACCCCGTGCTTGAGGCCTTCTTCTCCGCACTCCTTGTCCTGGTCTGCGTCGGCGTTCTCGCCTTCACCGGTCTGGCAGTGAAGAAGCTGTACCAGGGCCAGCGCTGACCCCCCACTGAGAGACTCCTGAGCAATCCCATGATCGAGATCCCGTCCGACCTGCACCCCGACCTCGTCCCCCTCGCCTGGCTCCTGGGCAACTGGGCGGGCGCGGGCGTCACCGACTTCCCGGGCTCCGCCAAGGCCAATTTCGGCCAGGAGGTCTCCTTCACCCACGACGGGCGGGACTTCCTGGAGTACCGGTCGCACACCTGGATCCTCGACGCCGAGGGCAACAAGGTGGAGCCGCTGGAGTCCGAGTCCGGCTTCTGGCGCGTCGACAAGGACCGCAAGGTCGAGGTCGTCATGGTCCGCCAGGACGGCGTCGTCGAGGTCTGGTACGGCGAGCTCGCCGACAAGAAGCCGCAGATCGACCTGGCCACCGACGCCGTCGCCCGCACCGCGGCCTCCGGCCCGTACAGCGGCGGCAAGCGCCTGTACGGCTACGTGAAGAGCGACCTGATGTGGGTCGGCGAGAAGCAGACCCCCGAGGTCCCGCTGCGCCCGTACATGTCGGCGCAGCTCAAGAAGGTCGTCTCGCCCGAGGAGGTCGCCGAGATGGCGCGCAACCTGGGCGACCTCCCGGACGACGGCATCGCCTTCTTCAAGTAGACCCGGAAAACAGGCCTACACTGCGGGGTGTGGTGAGCGCCGACTCCGACTGGAAGAGCGATCTGCGGCAGCGCGGGTACCGCCTGACGCCGCAGCGCCAGCTCGTGCTGGAAGCCGTGGACGCCCTGGAGCACGCGACCCCCGACGACATCCTCTGCGAGGTCCGCAAGACGGCGTCGGGGATCAACATCTCCACGGTCTACCGCACCCTCGAGCTCCTGGAGGAGCTCGGGCTCGTCAGCCATGCCCACCTGGGCCACGGCGCCCCGACGTACCACCTCGCGGACCGGCACCACCACCTCCACCTGGTGTGCCGGGACTGCACCACGGTCATCGAGGCCGACGTCGAGGTCGCGCAGGAGTTCACGGCGAAGCTGCGCGGCATGTTCGGCTTCGACACGGACATGAAGCACTTCGCGATCTTCGGCCGCTGCGAGAAGTGCGCCCGCGACGGCTCGGCAGGGAACGCCCCCGGCGGGAACGGCGCCGGGGAGAAATAAACACGGCCGCCGCCTGGTCGTACTCTTTGTGAACATGAAGAGCCCTCTGCTGTCCCTGCCCGGCGCCGTTCCCGCCGAAGGAGTGGACGAAGGCGTCGCCGCCCACTACGGCGACCTGTTCCGCGAGCAGCGCGCCCTGGCCGACGGCACCGGATTCGTCGACCTCTCGCACCGCGGCGTCGTCACGGTCACCGGGTCCGACCGGCTGAGCTGGCTGCACCTGCTGCTCACCCAGCACGTCAGCGAGCTCCCCGCGGGCCGCGCCACCGAGGCCCTGATCCTCTCCGCCAACGGCCACATCGAGCACGCCCTCTACCTCGTCGACGACGGCGAGACCATGTGGGCGCACGTCGAGCCCGGTACGCAGGACGCGCTCATCGCGTACCTGGAGAGCATGAAGTTCTTCTACCGCGTCGAAGTCGCCGACCGCACCGACGAGTTCGCGGTCGTGCACCTGCCCGCGGGCTCCATCGCCACCGCGCCCGACGGCGCCGTCGTACGCGAGACCCCGCACGGCCGCGACGTCTTCCTGCCGCGCGCCGAGCTGCCCGCCTTCGCCGAGTCGGGCGGCCCCGCGGCCGGGCTCCTCGCCTACGAGGCGCTGCGCGTCGAGCACCACCGCCCCCGCCTCGCCTTCGAGACCGACCACCGCACCATCCCGCACGAGCTGGGCTGGATCGGCACCGCGGTGCACCTCCAGAAGGGCTGCTACCGTGGCCAGGAGACCGTCGCCCGCGTCCAGAACCTGGGCAAGCCCCCGCGCCGCCTGGTCTTCCTCCACCTCGACGGCAGCGAGGTCCACCTGCCGGCCCACGGCACGCCCCTCCACCTGGCAGCGGACGGCCCCGACGGCCGAAAGCTCGGCTTCATCACGACCTCGGCCCGCCACCACGAGCTGGGCCCCATCGCCCTCGCCCTGGTCAAGCGGAACGTCCCTCTGGACGCACAGCTTCTCGCGGGTGAGACGGCGGCGGCTCAGGAGCCGGTGGTGGAGCCGTAGGGCTTTAGCCCGCGGGGTTTCGCTTTTCCCGCGGGGCTCCGCTCACATCTCCAGGAGCACGGTGAACGGGCCGTCGTTCGTGAGGCCCACCCTCATCTGCGCCCCGAACCGGCCCGTGGCCACCGTCGCCCCCAGACCCCGCAGCTGCCCCACCACCTCATCGACCAACGGCTCCGCCACATCCCCCGGCGCCGCCGCGTTCCACGTGGGCCTCCGCCCCTTCCGGGCATCCCCGTACAGCGTGAACTGGCTGATCACGAGCAGCGGCGCGCCAACGTCCGAGCAGGACTTCT
Source organism: Streptomyces sp. NPDC059003 (assembly GCF_042740445.1). NCBI lineage: Bacteria > Bacillati > Actinomycetota > Actinomycetes > Kitasatosporales > Streptomycetaceae > Streptomyces > Streptomyces sp. NPDC059003. Next base: position 2,956 of record NZ_JBHYJH010000216.1, read on the forward strand.
CGTCGTGCAGCATGCGCAACGACCACAGCTTGCGGGCCAGTTGCGCGGCCTTCTCCTTGGTGTCGTCATGCGTCACCCCGACCAGGACGCACAGGCCCTCGCCGGTGATCTCGCCGACCGTCTCGCCGTCCACGACGACGCTCGCGCCGTCCACTCTCTGCACCACCGCACGCATGCGGACATCATGCCCTGACCGAGTGCGCCGTCCGTGCGCCGGTCCAGAACCCCCCATCCGGGGCCGATTGGGGTCACTCGGGCACGGCGCGGCCACACGGGGTGGCACGATGCTCACACGCGGTGTACCGCGCCGGCTGAGGGGACGGTAGGGCCACATGAGCAACTCGAGTACGCCGAGTACGCCTAGTACGTTCAGCAAGTCCAGCAAGTCCAGCAAGTCCAGCACATCCAGCGTGCCCGGCCTGCCCGGTACGGCGCGCACGCCCGTGCCGCGGCCACCGGCACAGCGCACCGAAAGCCCCGTGCTGCCCGACGTGCCCGCGCACGACCTGGCCGCGCTCCGGTTGCCCGAGCTGCGGGAGCTGCGCCGCGCCGCGCAGCAGGACGAGGCCGACCTCAGCTACGTACGACGGCTGCTCCAGGGACGCATCGACATCCTGCGGGCCGAGACCGCGCGGCGCAGCGGGCCGAGGCCCGACGGGGCGCCGCGGTCCGGGGGCGGCGAGGAGGGCGTCGTGGACCGGCTCCCGGAGATCCTCAAGGACGGCCCCGCCCGGCACCGCTCGTCGGCCCGGCACGTCACGCTCGGCACTCCGCACAACGAGGAGTACCGCCGCCTGGCCGCCGACATGCTCGCCGAGGTCGAGCTCTCCGACCTCGCGGCCCGCACGGACGACGAGCTGCACGCGGCGATGGGCCGCCTCGTGCGGTACGAGCAGCAGGTGTCCCGGCGCCGCCAGGAGATGCAGCGGACCACGGACGACTGCAGCGCGGAGATCGCCCGCCGGTACCGCGAGGGCGAGGCCCAGGTGGACGACCTGCTCGCCTGACCCCACCGCCGATCTCCCACCCGCCCGCCTCCGGCGGGGGTTGCTGGCCGTGGGCGTCTGCCCCTGCGCACAGGTACCGCCGCTACCGCGGCGGCTTTACCCCGCCCGCCCACCCACTACCTGCCGTCCCGGCCGCACCCGCCGACGGCGGGGAACCCCCACGAGGGGCGTCCACCCCCTGGGAGGGCAGAAACGGGCGGGCGGGTGGGAAACAAACCGCCGCGGTAGCGGCGGAAGCCCCCCCCACCGGCCCGCACCCGCCCGCAGACGTCGTCGACAACGGCCGGCCCGCGAGTGGGCCATAGGCGCCCCGCCAGAAAATGGCCGTGGGACGACGTCGGCAAGTCCGTCGCCCCACGGCCAGGGGCACCCCCGCCCCGCATAACGGCTGACCGAACTCCCGGCTCCCCTCCGGATGAGAGCCCGGCCAGCCAGACTTGGTGAGGTCCGCCCTCCAAAGGGCCGACCAGGTCCCCCGAGTTGGCTACCAACTTCACCTGACTTATCTCCGCGATGGTGCGTCTCATAACCACCTTCCCAGCAACTCCCCAAAGATGGCGAGAAGTTGTACCGTTTGGATGTGAGCACGGACCACGCCTCCGTCAACGAGCGGAAGAGGCCGAGCATGCCGCCCCGCTCGCACCGTGATGTGGCCGATGAGCTGCGGGACCGGATCAGGACCGGGCGGCTGCGGCCGGGGCAGCGCATGCCGACGCAGGCGGAGCTGGCGACCGAGTTCGGCGTGGAGCGCGGCGCGGTGCGGCAGGCGCTGCGCATTCTGCAGAGCGAGCAGTTGCTGGCGAACGTGTCGAAGGGCAGCCCGGCGACGGTCGCGGCACCCGCGGTGCCGGGCCCGGACGAGGCCCGCCCCCAGCCCACGATGGTCGGGCTCGCCCCCCGTATCGCCGCGGCCTTCCAGGCGCCCCACGTGGAGATCGACGCGCTCTGTCTCACCTCGATCTCCCTGACGATGGCGATCGGCGAACCGCTGCGCCAGATCCACGCGGGACGTCTGAAACCGGCCAAGGTCGACGTCCGCGTGCTGCTGCCGAGCCGCGACATCGACCTCGCCTTCCCGGCGCCCGTCGAGGGCGAGGACGAGGGCGGCCATGTGCACCGCCGCTGGCTCGACCAGCGGAACGCGCAGGGCCAGGTGCTCCGCCACAACCTTCTGACCCTGCGTACGACGCACGGCATCGACGTCCGGGTGGAGTTCCGCGCCCTGCCGTTCACGCCGCCCGTGAAGCTGTACCTGCTGAACGGCGCGGAGGCGCTGTTCGCGTACTACACGCTCACCAAGCGGGGCGAGGAGATCGAGCACGAGTACCTGGAGATGTGGGACGCGCAGGGAACGCGGTCGATGCTCTTTCCGTTCCACCAGGGGGAGGGGCTGCGGGACACGACGTTCGTGGAGCAGTCCCATCTCTGGTTCAACGCCCTGTGGAACACGATCAGCCAGGACCTGAAGCTGAACACCCCAGGTCCGTAGGCCTGCCCGCGGGGCTACAGCGCGGGGCCCGTCACCATCAGCGCGAGCACGAACGCGCCGATGGAGCTGCACGTGGTGTTCTTCGCCTTGACGCCCACGGTCAGCAGGACCAGGCCCACGATGCCGAGGGTTCCGTACTTCCACTGCACGAGTTGTTCGACGGTGACGGCGAACACGGCTGCGAGGAGGGCTATGGTCGGCATGGTGGTTCCTCCTTCTGCCATCTTGGGCGAGTTGGCGACCAACTCACTGAAGTTGTCCCCACTTGGTCCGGGTTCATAAACAACTATCCGTCAACTCCCCAGAGATGGTGGGGAGTTGTATCGTCAAGATCGTGACGAAGGAGAACGGTGCAGTGACCGGCAGTGGAAAGACCTCCCCCCAGGACATCGCCGACGCCCTGCGCGACCGCATCCGCACCGGCACCCTCAAGGCGGGCGACCGTCTGCCCACCCAGGCCCAGCTCGCCCAGGAGTTCGGAGTGGAGCGGGGCACGGTGAGACAGGCACTGCACCGGCTGCAGCGGGACGGTCTGCTCAACCACATCAGCAAGGGCAGCCCCCCGCGGGTGGCGGCCGCGCCGGAGTCCGCGGCGCCGCCCGCCCTCGAACCCCAGCCGTCGATGGTGGCGCTCGCGCCGCGCCTGGTGGCGGCGTTCGGCGAGCCCCACGTACGGATCGACGCCGTGTCGTACACGGCGGAGACCTTGATGAACGCCCTCAGCGAACCGATTCGCCAGGTCCACGCGGGCCTGCTCCGCCCGGACTCCATCGACGTACGCATCCTGCTGCCGAGCAGCGACATCGATCTGGCCTTCCCCGTCCCGATCGCCCAGAAGGACGGCGAGGAGAAGCTCCGCCTGCACCAGCGCTGGCTGGCCCAGCGCAACGCCCAGGGCCAGGTCCTGCGCCACAACCTCCTCACCCTGCGGGGCACCCCGCACGACATCGACGTCCATGTGACCTTCCGTGCGCTGCCGTTCACGACGCCGGTGAAGCTGTACCTCCTCAACGCGCGGGAGGCGCTGCTCGCCTACTACACGCTGGGGCGCCAGGAACTGACGATGGACACCGACGGCAGTGACACGGTGGAGCTGTACGACGTCGAGGGGCTGAGGACCCCGCTCTTCTCCTTCGCGCACGGCGGCAGCGCCCGCGACTCCGGCTTCGTGGAGGAATCCCAGAAGTGGTTCGACGCCCTCTGGGAAACGATCACGACGGACCTAACACTCTCTTAGGTGACGTCTGACGCGAACGATGACTCGAACGATTCGGCCGAGAGCCTGCGCAAGCTGGTCGAGCTCGCCCGCTGCGTGCTCTTCGACTTCGACGGGCCCATCTGCCGTCTCTTCGCCGGGCACTCGGCGCGGCGCGTGGCCCGGGAGCAGGTCCGTCGCCTCGAGGAGCGCGGCCTGCACGGGCTGCTCGTCAACGGCGTACGGGAGGAGCCCGATCCGTACAAGGTGCTGCGGGCCGTCGACCGCCGCCGGCCCGGCAGCGACCTCGTCGTCGAGCTGGAGGCGAGACTCACCCAGGACGAGCTGAAGGCGGTGGCGTCCGCCCTGCCGACGGCGTACGCCGACGCGCTGATACGCACCTGGTCGGCCGTCGGCGCCCGGCTCGCGATCACCACCAACAACTCGCCGCAAGCCGTGGCCCGTTACCTCACCGGACGAGGTCTGATCGACTGCTTCGCGCCCCACATCTACGGCCGCACGCAGGACCTCAGCCTCCTCAAACCGGACCCGTACTGCCTGCGCCGCGCCCTCAGCGCCCTGGGCGCGTACCCGGCCGAGGCCCTGATGATCGGGGACGCGCCGTCGGACTTCCAGGCGGCCCGCTCGGCCGGAGTGCACTTCCTCGGCTACGCCCGCAACGCGCGCAAGGAGCGGCTGCTGCGCGAAGCCGGGGCGCAGCAGATCGTCAGCTCGCTGCGGCCGGTGCGCGAGGCCCTCGGAGTGTCCAAGTGAGCAGTACCCGTGGCCGCCCGCACACGGGCCGTGACCAGCCGCAAACGCGCAGGTGAACGGCGTAAGGATGTGCCATGTGTCCACATCCTGGTTACGGCGCAGGAACGGTACGCCGCCGTAGGTACGATCTGCGCTCATGTCGCCCAATCCGCCGCGCGGAGCGCGCTGGGCCCTCGCCCTCGGCCTGGCCGAACGCCACGCCCGGTGGGTGCGCGGCCTGGCCGAGCAGCACCGCGCCCGCACCGACGGCAAAGTGGTGACCGGCTACCACAACAGCAACTACATCGTGCCGCTCGGCTGGCGGCTCGCCGTGCTGCTCAGGACCATGCCGTTCCGCGCCCGGGTCAAGTGCCGCACGCCGCTGCAGGCCGTCGAGGTGGTGCCGCGCGTCTGGCCCAGGGAGAACGACGTCCTCAAGGTCGTCACGCGGCACCTGAGGGAGACCCCCCGCTGTCTGATCGACCTCGGGGACTGGCAGATGCACACCTACCATCCGGGGAGTCCGCTGTCGGAGCTCGGCCCCGACGGCCCCGTCAGACCCGAAATGATGGCGGCCCTTGCCGAGTTCTTCACCAGAACCGCCGCCGTGCCGCGCGCCGAACTGCCGCCGCTGCCCGACAGCTGGCCCGCCGACGGCGACAGCACCGGATTCCTCAACTGGCTCGTCGACTTCACCGAAGGACAGGTGCACCGCCCCAACCGGGCGCGCTTCGAGGCGCTCTTCGAAGCCGTCGGCATCCGGCCGCACGTCATGACCGAGTTCAAGCGGGACATGCCGCAGCTGCACCGGCGCCCGTTCTGCCTGCTGCACACCGATGTGCACCGCGCCAACATCATCGTCCACGGACCCGACTTCGCCGTCATCGACTGGGAACTCGCCCTGTACGGCGACCCGCTGCACGACCTCGCCACCCATCTGGTCCGCATGAACTACGACAAGGACCAGCAGGTGGAGATGCGCGGGCTCTGGCGGGACGCCATGGAGCGCTCGGGGTTCGGCGAGCTCACGGCGGGACTCGACACGGACCTCCAGGTGTACGTCGACTTCGAGTACGCCCAGTCCGTCTTCCCCGACATCATGCGCGCCGCGCTCTCCCTGCCCGAGGCGGCCGCGGGCGACGACTACGCGCGTGCGGCCGCGCAGGTGTGCCGGGCGTTGCTGCGGGCCGCGGAGCCGTTGAAGCTGGCGCAGGCGCCGGAACACGCCGAGGTCGAGGCCGCCCTGCGGGACTGGCACGCGGGAGTGCCCGCACGGGACGCCCTGCTCGGACAGCTTGCGGCGGACGGCGGGCGGTGACGGCCATCGGCGCGGTCGCGGCGTCTTCCTGATCGTCCCCATCGAGGGCACCATGGCTTCTGCACTTCCGTGGCGGGCTCAACTCGGCGTACGCGAGGGGGACTTGTTGAGCGGCGATCGCACGGCGTGGGAGCGGATCAGGGGCAGCTGGGCACAGGCCGAGTCCGTCCTCACGAGGGTGCTGCTCCTGTTCGTGTTCGTCCTCGGCCTGGTCGCGCAGTTCGTCGCGCCTGTCGGTGACGCGATGGAGGGCAAGGCGTATCTGGGCGGCGCCATCCTCAGCCTGGTGGGGTACGTGCTGTACAGCGAGGTGCGGGACTTGAGGGAGTCGCTGAAGCCGCCGGAGCGGCAGGAGGTGGACGCCTCCGTGCTCGGTGACTACTTCGCCGACGCGTTGCCCGGGGACCCCTGCATCGACGCCGTCGGATTCACGGGTGAGACGGTGGTGTCCGAGCTCATGCGCTGTCTGACGCGACGGGACCTGGAGACGCGGCCCCACGTCGGGCTGCGGATCATCGTGCCGGACTTCACCAAGCCGATGGAGATCCCCGGACAGGTCAACGCGGACGGCAAGGCCGAGGACGACGAGGTCCTGCGACGGGCGCTCCTGGAGAAGGTGCTCAGGTACGTACAGGGCTTCGAGGCGCTTGCGCGGCGTATGAGCAACGAGGAGAGGGGCCGTCTGGACTGCGAGTTCCGGGTCCTGCACATCTCGCCGTTCCTGAAGTTCTGCCTGATCGGGCGTGAGCAGCTGTTCGACGGCATCTACGACCAGGTCAAGGAGGTGCCCGCGCTCGAACTTCCGGCGCGGCAGGTGCTCGACCTCAGGGGATACGACGCCACCCTCACCCGCTGGCACATCGACGCGGGCGCGGCGGCGCGGGAGCGGATACGGAATCGGGGGTTGCTGTTCGACACGCTGTGGGGTGTCGCCCGACCGCTCGTGCCGGCCGCTTCCTGAGGCGTCGCGCCCAGGCGTGCCGTCGACCGCCGCGCCTAGGCGTACCGCTCAAGTCCCGCCGACAGCCGGGTGAACGCTCGCTCCGCCGCCGTCACCGCGTCCGGGAGGACCGCGGCGGCCCGTTCGCCCGTGTTCATCCGGCGCCAGTTCTCCAGCGCCAGGACCCGCTGTACGGCGAGGATCTGGGCGGCGGCGAGGCGGGACTCCAGGGTGCCGTGGCCGAGGGCGTCGGCGAGGGTCTTCTCGGCGCGGTCCTGGTACGCGTACAGGCGGCTGACCAGCGAGGGCGTGCCGTACAGGAGGTGGTGGAAGGCGAGGACGCCGGGGGCGTCGTTGAGGCCGGTCACCGGGTCGTGGCGGTGCAGGCCGTCGAGGAAGTGCTCGCGCAGGGCCGTCAGGGGCGAGCGGCCTTCGGGGCGGCCGGTGACCACGCGGGCCGGCTCGTCCTCGTGGTCGGCGAAGCGCTGCAGGACCAGGTCCTCCTTGGCCGGGAAGTACCGGAACAGCGTCGGCTTGGAGACCTCCGCCGCGGCGGCCACCTCCGCGACCGACACCTTGTCGAAGCCGCGCTCCAGGAACAGCGCGATCGCGGTCTCGGAGATCGCCTGGTACATCCGCTGCTTCTTGCGCTCGCGGAGGCCGACGGGGCGGGTGGTGGTGCTGGTCTCGGCGGTCATGGTGCTCAGTCTAGCGCAAGGTGAGTCACAGTAATAAATGTAACTCGGTAATGTTTTTTGCTACGGTCGGCGTCATGACGCCACGTGACGCAACTCTCGACGCCTCCCGCACCGACGCTCCCGATGGCACCCTCGAAGGCTCCTCAGAAGGCCCGCTGGAAGGCCCGCTGGAAGGCGCCCTCGCCAGTGAACGCGCCTATCACGACACGTGCCGCGCCGCCCTGGCCGCCATGGTCGAGGGCGCCCAGGAGCACGTGGTCAGCGGCGAGGACGTCTCCGCGTCCGGCGCCGACGCCGAAGTGCTCGGCTACCGGCTGCGCAGCAAGGCCAAGGAGATGCGCGAACTCCCCGAGGCCCCGCTGTACTTCGGCCGCCTCGACTTCGCCGCCGACGACCCGGAGGCGGGCGACCACCGCGGGCAGCGCTACCACATCGGCCGCCTGCGCATCATCGAGCACCCGGCGGCCCCGCCCCTCGTCGTCGACTGGCGCGCCCCCGTCAGCCGCGCCTTCTACCAGGCCGGTGCCCGCGACCCCCAGGGCGTCGCCGTGCGGCGGCGGTTCGGCTGGGCGCCCGGCAGCAAGGGCGAGTCCGCCGACCTCACCAGCCTGGAGGACGAGCACCTGACGTCCGGCGACGAGGGCGCGCCGAGCCGCATCCTCGCGGGCGAGATCGAGCGCCCCCGCGTCGGCCCGATGCGCGACATCGCCGCCACCATCCAGCCCGAGCAGGACGACCTCGTACGCGCCCCGCTCACCGCGTCCGTCTGCGTCCAGGGCGCCCCCGGCACCGGCAAGACGGCCGTCGGCCTGCACCGCGCCGCGTATCTGCTCTACACCCACCCCCAGCGCGTCCAGCGCTCCGGCCTGCTCATCCTCGGCCCGAACACCACCTTCCTGCGCTACATCGCCGAGGTCCTGCCGTCGCTCGGCGAGACCGGCGTGCGCCAGTCCACCGTCCTGGACGAGATCGCGCGCCAGCCGGTGCGGGCCACCGACGCCCCGGCGGCCGCCGCCGTCAAGCACGACGCCCGCATGGCGGAGGTGCTGCGCCGCGCCCTGTACGCGCGCGTGGCGACGGGCGCCGTGTCGCTCGCGGTGCCGGACGGCTCGTACCGCTGGCGGATCGCCGCCGACGAGCTCGACCGGATCATCCAGGACGTGCGGGCGGAGGAGCCGCCGTACGAGACCGGGCGCGAGCGGGTCCGCACCCGCGCCGTGCGCCACATCCAGGAGCAGGCCGAGCGGCGCGCGGGCGCGATGACCTACGCGTGGGTGCAGAAGATCTCCCGGGCCCGCCCGGTCTCGGCGTTCGTCGACGCGGCCTGGCCGAAGGCCCGCGCCGAGGAGGTCCTGCACGAACTCCTCGGGGACGGGGACGCGTTGGCGGCCGCGGCCGACGGCGTGCTCACGGCCGACGAGCAGCGGGCGATCCTGTGGGCCAGGCCCCCGCGCTCGTACAAGTCCGCGCAGTGGACGGCCGCCGACCTCGTCCTGCTCGACGAGCTCGCCGGCCTCATCGAACGGCCCGAGGGCTACGGCCACATCGTGGTCGACGAGGCGCAGGACCTGTCGCCGATGGAGTGCCGCGCCATCGCCCGGCGCGCGGACTTCGGCTCGCTCACCGTCCTCGGCGACCTCGCCCAGGGCACCACGCCGTGGGCCGCCCGCAGCTGGCCCGAGCTGATGGCCCACCTGGGCAAGCCGGACGCCACCGTCACTCCGCTCACCACCGGCTTCCGCGTCCCGCAGGCCGTCGTGACGCTCGCCAACGACCTGCTCGCCGGGCTCGACGTCGACGTGCCGCCCGCCCTGTCGCTGCGCCGCGACGGCGAGCTGACGGTCCGTGAGACGGCGGACGTGGCCGGGGCCACCGTGGACGCGGTGCGCGGCGCGCTCGCCCACGAGGGTTCCGTCGGCGTCATCGCGGCCGACGCCGACGTGGCCGGGGTGCGCGCGGCGCTCGCCGGTGCGGGGGTGGTGGCGGCCGGGCCCGACGAGCTCGGGGCGCGGGTGACCGTGCTGCCCGCGTCGGTGGCCAAGGGGCTTGAGTACGACCATGTGGTGGCCGTTGAGCCGGCCGCCGTCGCGGAGGCGGAGGAGCGGGGGCTTCATCGGCTGTACGTGGTGCTCACGCGGGCGGTGTCGCGGCTCGATGTGGTCCACAGCCGGGCACTGCCGTGGGGGGTTCCCTCGCGGGGGCGCCCCTGACCCGCCCCTTCCCGAACTAGGGGGCTCCGCCCCCTAGGACCCCCTTTTTCCCCACCCACCCGCCCTTTCAGGGCGG
>NZ_JBHYJH010000217.1:0-12440 GCF_042740445.1 Streptomyces sp. NPDC059003
ACCTGCGACCCCTTGACCCCCAGTCAAGTGCGCTACCAAGCTGCGCCACGTCCCGGTGTGTTCCCGCGGTGTGTGTTCCGCGTGATCACGTAGGTAGAACTCTACCGCACGTCAGAGGGTGCTCCGTGCGGTGCTGAGGGCAGGTGAGAATCGGGGCATGACGAGCGCGCGGGGACCGGGTGGCCAGGGTCGTGGGCGGGATCGGGACGCGGCGGGGCGGGCGCGCAACGCCCGGCCGCGGGACGGGCTCGGGCGGCCGCTGCCGTACGGGGCCGAGGGGGTCGAGCGGCAGCCGGAGGGCGTGGTGCGCACGCCGGAGCAGAGCGTCGCCGAGGCGCAGGCGCTGCTCGACGCGGGGCGGCCCTTCCACGCGCACGAGGTCTTCGAGGACGCCTGGAAGTCCGGGCCCGAGCAGGAGCGCGGCCTGTGGCAGGGGCTCGCCCAGCTGGCCGTCGGCCTGACGCACGCGGCGCGCGGCAACGCCACGGGCGGGGCGCGGCTGCTGCGGCGGGGCGCGGGCGCGGTGTCGGCGTGGACCGCGGCGGCGGGGGGCGGTGAGCGGCCGTACGGCATCGGCGTACCGGAACTGGTGGAGTGGGCGGAGGACTTGGCAGGGCGGGTGGAGCGGGGCGGTGCGCCCGTCGACCCGGCGGCGTCGGCGCCGACGCTGGCCCCCGGCGCCGCGCCGCCGCAGAGGTGACACACTCCGTGCGTGCGAAAGATTCATGTCATCGGCATCGGCGCGGGCGACCCCGACCAGCTGACCCTGCAGGCGGTCAAGGCGTTCGGGGACACCGACGTGTTCTTCATCCTCGACAAGGGCGAGGAGAAGGCGGACCTGGTCGAGCTGCGCCGGGGCATGCTCGCGGCGCACCGTCCTGACGGCGCGTACCGCGTCGTCGAGGCGGTGGACCCGCCCCGCGACCGGACGGTCGGCGGCGCCGGGTACGCGCCGGCGGTCGACGACTGGCGCAGCCGCCGCGCCACCGTCTACGAGCGGCTGATCCGCGACGAGCTCGGCGAGGACGGCACCGGCGCGTTCCTGGTGTGGGGCGACCCCGCGCTGTACGACAGCACGATCGCGATCCTGGAGGAGGTGCTCGGGCGCGGGGCGGTGGACTTCGCGTACGACGTCGTGCCCGGCGTCAGCAGCGTGTCCGCGCTCGCCGCCCGGCACCGCGTCGGCCTGAACCGCGTCGCGCGCCCCTTCCAGGTCACCACCGGCCGCCGCCTGTCCGACGAGGGCTTCCCCGAGGGGGTGGACGACGTGGTGGTGATGCTGGACGCCCAGCAGGCCTTCCTGCGGTACGCCGACCGCGACGACGTCGACATCTACTGGGGCGCCTACATCGGCACGCCCGACGAGATCCTCGTCTCCGGGCCGCTCGCACAGGCCGCGCCGCGCATCGAGCGGCTGCGGGCGCAGGCGCGGGAGCGCAAGGGGTGGATCATGGACACGTATCTGCTGCGGCGCCGCGACGACGGCTGAGGCGGCCGCCACCGATCCCGTCACGGGCCCCTTCACCGGTCCGGACGGCCCCGCATGCACATGCCCGGTAGCGGTGTGAGGGTGGCCCTGTGACCGTTACCGATGAGCCCGCGACCGCCCCGGCGCCGGAGCAGGGCCCGCCGGTCCTGGACAGGCGCCGCCGCAATGTCGTCTTCGTGACGATCATGCTGGGCGTGCTGCTCGCCGCGCTCGACCAGACCATCGTGGGCACGGCCCTGCCGACGATCGTGTCGGACCTCGGCGGCGCGGAGCACATGTCGTGGGTCGTCACCTCGTACCTGCTCGCGGAGACGGTGGCGACGGTCCTCGTCGGCAAGTTCGGTGACCTGTTCGGGCGCAAGGTCGTCTTCCAGGTGTCGGCGGTCGTCTTCATCACCGGCTCGTTCCTGTGCGGCCTTGCGACGAACATGACGCTGCTCATCGCCTGGCGGGCGCTCCAGGGCATCGGCGCGGGCGGTCTCATGGTGACGGCGATGGCGCTGATCGCCGACGTCATCCCGCTGCGGGAGCGCGGCAAGTACCAGGGCGCGATCGGCGCCGTCTTCGGGGTTTCGACCGTCGTCGGGCCGCTGCTCGGCGGGCTCTTCACCGACCACCTCAGCTGGCGCTGGGCGTTCTACGTCAACGTGCCCATCGCGGTCCTCGTCGTCGCGGCCGCGGCCCGCACCATTCCGTCGGTGAGGTCGGCGGCGCGGCCCGTCATCGACTACCTGGGCATCGCGCTCGTCGCGATCGGCTCCAGCGCGCTGATCCTGGCGACGAGCTGGGGCGGCAACGAGTACGCGTGGGGCTCCGGCGTCATCATCGGCCTGTTCGCGGGCGGTCTGCTCGCGCTCGCGGGCTTCTGCTGGGCGGAGACGCGCGCGGCCGAACCGATGCTGCCCATGCGCCTGTTCGCGAACCCCGTGTTCACGGTCTGCTCGGTGCTCAGCTTCATCGTGGGCTTCGCGATGCTCGGCGCGATGACGTTCCTGCCGACCTATCTCCAGTACGTCGACGGGGACTCGGCCACGATCTCCGGGGTGCGGACGCTGCCGATGGTCGTCGGCCTGCTCATCGCGTCAGTGTTCAGCGGCAACGTCGTCAGCAGGACGGGCACGTACCGGATCTTCCCGATCGTGGGCGCCCTGGTGATGGCGCTCGGGCTCTTCCTGCTGTCCCTCATGGGCAGCGCGACCAGCGCGTGGCTCGAATCCCTCTACATGTTCGTGCTCGGCGTCGGCATCGGCCTGTCCATGCAGGTCCTCACGATCGCCGTGCAGAACACCGTCGCGTACGCCGACCTCGGCACCGCCACGTCCGGCGTCACGTTCTTCCGCACGCTCGGCAGCTCGTTCGGCACGGCGGTCTTCGGCACGATCTACGCCAACACGCTCGCGCCGAACCTGCGGGACGGGGTCGCGGCGGCGGCGCGGACCGGGACCGCACCTGCGGACGTCGTCTCGAAGGCCGCGCAGAGCCCCCAGGGCCTGCACGACCTTCCGGGGGCCGCAGCGGCGCCCCTCGTGAAGGCGTACGCGGACACGCTGCAGACCGTCTTCCTGTGGACGGTGCCGGTCGCGCTCGTCGGGTTCGTCGTCGCCCTGTTCCTGAAGCAGGTCGAGCTGCGCGACAGCGCGCGGATGAGCTCCACCGACATGGGCGAGGGCTTCGCGTCGCCGTCGGCGGGCGACTCGGCCCGCCTCCTCGAACTCGCCGTCGGCAACATCCTGCGCGACAAGGGCGTGCACACGGCGCGCACCGTCATCGGCCGGTCGGACACCCGTCTGGACATGGCCGGGGCGTGGGCGGTGATGCAGGTGGCCCTGTTCACGCGGATGGTCGGGCACGCCAACCTCAACCTGATCGCGGCCCGGCGCCAGCTGCCGCCGGAAGTCCTGGTTCCGGTCTTCGACCGCATGGTCGACGAGGGCTATCTCACCCGCACCGGCACGCTGTTCCAGCACACGGCGGCGGGCGAACGCGAGGCGGATGTCATCGGCACGGCGTGGGCGGCCTGGCTCAACGAGCAGCTGGAGAAGGACGGCAGCCGCCCCGGTGCCGCCACCGGCGAGGACGACGGCAAGCTGATGGCGGCGGTCGACGCGATCGCGAAGCGGCTCCTCGCGGAGGACCTGGCGCAGGGGCTGCACCTGGAGCGGGGCGGGCGGGCGCCGGATTCGGCGCCGACGCCCGCGTAGCCGCCGGGCCGCGTCAGACCGGTGACACCTCGCCGCCCGCGTTGCGGATCATGCGCTGCAGGACCTTCAGGGCGATCACGTACTCCTCGTCCGGAATGTCCCCGTGCACATGCCCGCGGCTCGCGCGCTGGGTCTCCGCGGCGCGCTGGTGGAGCGCCCTGCCGTCGTCGGTGATCCGGAGGCGGCCGTCCGCGTCCGGGGTGAGCAGCTTCCGCTCCACCAGGAGGTCGATGTCGGGGGCGAGGCCGGCGCCGACGTCCAGGTTGGCCTGGTGGGCGGCGATCACCTCGTCCCGCGTGACGCCGTCCTCGCTGTGCCGGGCCTGGTGCAGCACCCACCACTGGGGCTGGGTGATCCCGATCGCCGCGAGCCGCCCCCTGACGTACGCCGTCACGGTCTTGTTCGCGGCCCAGGTCCAGTAGCCGATCGGCTGGTTCACCAGGTCCGCGTCGTCGTGCGAGTACTCCACCGTGCCGCCTCTTCTCCCGTCGGGATCACTTCGGTGATCGGCACCGTAGATCCTCAATTGCGGTTGAGGTCAAGAGCGTTCGACGAGCAGGGCCGTGCCCTGGCCCACACCCACGCACATCGTGGCGAGGCCGCGGGTGGCGCCCGTGCGGCGCATGCGGTGCAGGAGCGTGGTGAGGATGCGGGCGCCGGAGCAGCCGAGGGGGTGGCCGAGCGCGATGGCGCCGCCGTCGGGGTTGACCAGGTCCGGGTCGATGCCGAGCGCGTCCACGCTGGCGAGCACCTGCGCCGCGAACGCCTCGTTGAACTCGGCTTCCTGGATGTCGCCGAGGGACCAGCCGACCCGGTCGAGGACCTTGCGCGTCGCGGGCACGGGGCCGACGCCCATGACGTCCGGGTGCACGCCCGCGCTGGCCCCGGCCGCGTACCGGCCGAGGGATGCGAGGCCCAGGTCGTGCAGCGCCTCCTCGCTGACGAGCAGCAGGCCCGCGGCGCCGTCGTTCATCGGCGACGCGTTGCCCGCCGTGACGGTGCCGCCCTCGCGGAAGACGGGGCGCAGGCCGCCGAGCTTCTCCAGGGAGGTGTTCTCGCGGATGCACTCGTCGGCGTCGACGACCGTGCCGTCCGGCGTGGTGACGGGGAGGAGTTCGCCGTCGAAGTGGCCGTCCTTGCGGGCCGCGGCGGCGCGCTGGTGGCTGCGCAGGGCGAAGGCGTCCTGCCGCTCCCGCGAGACGTCGTGGCGGGCGGCCACCTCCTCGGCCGTCTCCCCCATCGCGAGCAGCCCGTGCAGGTCCTTCATCTTCGGGTTGGTCAGGCGCCAGCCGAGGCGGGTGTCGGCCGCCTCCATCCGGTGCGGCAGGGCCTCGTCCGGGCGGGGCAGGACGAAGGGGGCGCGGCTCATCGACTCGGAGCCGCCCGCGAGCACGATGTCCGCCTCCCCGGCGGCGATGGTCCGGGCGGCCATGGTGACGGCTTCGAGGCCCGATGCGCACAGCCGGTTCACCGTGGCGCCCGGCACGGACTCGGGGAGCCCGGCGAGGAGGACGGCCATGCGGGCCACGTTCCGGTTGTCCTCGCCCGCCTGGTTGGCGGCGCCCCAGTAGACGTCGTCGATCCGGGCCGGGTCGAGCCCCGGAACGTCGTCGAGCAGGCCGCGTACGACGGTGGCGGCGAGGTCGTCCGGGCGGACGGCCGACAGGGCGCCGCGGAGCTTTCCGATCGGGGTGCGGCGGGCTGCGGCGAAGTGAACGGTGCGCACGGGGCTACTCCGATACATGAGCGGTTTAATTAGCGCTGCTAGTTTCGGAGTGTACGTGCGGCTCGGGCGGCCGTCCAGGAAGGCGGACGACGTGCGCCGCACACCCCCGTTCAGGCGGGCGGGGGCCACTCCCCGTACGCCAGGAAGCGCCGCACCGACACCGCGGCCCGCCGCCCTTCCGCGGTCACGGCCCCGGCGGACCGCACGGCGTGGGCCGCGTTCCCGACGGCGAACACCCCGGGGGTCCCGGTGCGGAAGGCCCCGTCGACCGCGGGTCCCCGCGTCCCGGGGTCGAGCGGCACCCCGCCCCGGCGCGCCAGTTCGTGGTCGGGGACGAAGTCACCGGTGAAGACGACGGTGTCGCAGGCGACGCGGGCGGTGCGCCCGGTGCGGTCGCGCAGGCGGACGGCGGACAGGCGGCCACGGCCGACCAGATCGGTCACCGTGGTGCCGGTGAGGAGCGGGACGCCGTGCCGCAGGCGGGCCTCGGCGGCGCGCCAGGGCGTGGTCTCGTGGCGGGCCCGCGCGGTCACCTGCGCGGCCACGCCGACGCCCGCGCGCCGCAGCGTGTCGAGCGCCGCGTACGCGACGGGCTCGGCGCCGACGACCACGGCCCGGGTGCCGATGTGCTGGCCGTACAGGTGGACGGACTGCTGGAGCTCACCGGTGGTGTAGACGCCCGCGGGGCGGCTGCCGGGGACGAGGCGGGCGGCGCGGGGGCGTTCGCGGGCGCCGGTGGCGAGGACGACGGCGCGGGCGGTGAGGCGCTCCAGGCCGAGCGGCGAGGTCGTGTCGAGGGTGAGCGGGCCGGACCAGGCGGTGGCGGTGACGCCGGTGCGGACCCTCGCGCCCGCCCGCACCGCCGCGTCGACGCACTGCCGCGCGTACCGGGGGCCGCTCGTGCCCGGTCCGGTCAGGCCGGCGAAGGTGCGGGCGCCGAAGCCGCCGTGGTGGCAGTGGCGCGGGACGCCGCCCGCCTGCGCCTCGCGCTCCAGGACCTCGACGCCCGTGCCCGCCGCGGCGAGCCCGGCGGCGACCGCGAGCCCGGCGGGCCCCGCGCCGACGACGAGCACGTCGACCGTGCGCTCGCGCCTCATCGCGCGGCCGGCCTCTCGCGCCGCGCGAAGAGGTCCCGTACGGCGGCGCCGCAGTAGAAGCCCTGGCACCGGCCGCCGCGCGCGCGGGTGCGCCGCCGCAGGCCGTCGAGGTCGCCGGGCGGGACGGTGCTGCGGAGCGCGTCGCGGATCTCGCCGCGGGTGACGCGTTCGCAGTGGCAGACGATCCTGCCGTACTCGGCGTCGGCGGCGATCAGGTCGCCTCGCTGGTAGGGGCGCGGAAAGGACTCCCCCAGGTTCGGCATGCGCACCGGCGCCAACTCCTGTTCCTCGCCGAGCGGAAGACCGGCGTCGGCGAGCAGTTCCGTGACGTACGCGGCGATGGCCAGGGACGCCGTCAGGCCGGTGGAGCGGATGCCGCCGACGGTGACGTACCGCTGGTCCGGCCAGGCGGTGATCCGGTAGTCGTCGTCCTCGGTCGCCGCGCGCAGGCCCGCGTAGACGGCGGTGACGTCCTCGTCGAGGAGCGCGGGCAGGATCCGGGCGCCCTGTTCGCGCAGCCCGGCGAGGCCCTCGGCGGTGGAGCCGGTGGCGTGCTTGTCGTCCAGGTCCTCGGCGGTGGGCCCGAGCAGCACGTTGCCGTACACGGTCGGCGCGACCAGGACGCCCTTGCCGAGCGCCGTCGGCACCGGCAGGAGGATGTGGCGCACCAGGTCGCGGGCGAGCTTGTCGAAGACGATGAGCTGGCCGCGGCGCGGGGTGACGGTGAAGGTGTCGTGGCCGAGCAGCCGGTCCACGGTGTCGGCGTGCAGTCCGGCCGCGTTGACGAGGTAGCGGGTGCGGACGGGCCCGCGTCCGGTGGTCAGCGTGTGCGGGGTGCCGTCGGCCGCGTCGCCCTGGGCGACCGCGGTCACACGGCAGTTGAGGTGCAGGTCCACGCCGGAGCGGACGGCCTGGGTCGCGTAGGCCAGGGGCGTCGTCCAGGGGCAGATGACGCTCTCGCCGGGCACGTCGAGCGCGCCGAGGGCGCCCGGGCCCAGGTGCGGCTCGCGGGCGCGCACCGCGTCGGCGTCGAGCAGCCGGGCGTGGTGGTAGTCGTTGCGCTCGGCCTTCGCCAGGAGGCCGGGCAGGGCGGCGAGCTGCTCGGCGTCCCAGGCGACGAGGAGCGCGCCGACCGGCTCGACGGGGATGCCCGCGTCGGCCGCGTACGCGGCCAGGCGCCGCTGCCCCTCCCGCACGAGGCGGGCTTCGAGGGAGCCGGGCACGGCGTCGAAACCGGTGTGCAGGATGGCCGTGTTGGCCTTGGACGTGCCGGTGCCGACGTCGTCGGCGGCGTCCACGACGGCGGTGCGCAGGCGGTGGCGCGCCAGTTCGCGGGCGAGGGCGGCGCCGACGACTCCGGCGCCGATGACGAGCACGTCGTAGGGCTCGGCGGGGAGCCCGCCGGATCGGGTGACGCGGCCGGGTGCGGTGCGGTCCGCCGCCTGGTTCATCGAGTTCATCGCCTGGTTCATGAAGTTCATCGGGGCGTACGGGCCAGCAGCGCCGTCACCTCGGAGCGGAACGCGACGCGGCGCGTGGCCGCCTCGTCGGCGCCGACGCGCGGCTCGTACACGGCGGCGGGCTTCCAGTCCGGTACGACGTCGCGCAGGCCGAGCCGCGGGTCGAGGCCCATGCGGGCCACCGCGCCCACGCCGAGGGCGGTGACGTCGGGCAGCGCCGAGACCTCCACGGGCCGTTGCAGCAGATCCGCCTGGGTCTGCATGAGCAGGGCCGAGCGGGTCAGGCCGCCGTCGACGCGCAGGCTCCGCAGGGGTTCGCCGAGGTCGACGGCCGCCGCGTCGGCGAGCTCGGCGACCTGGGCCGCGATGCCCTCGCACAGGGCGCGCACCAGGTGGCCGGGGGTGGTGTCGAGGCCGAGTCCGGTCAGGGAGCCGCGCAGGTCGCCGCGCCACCAGGGCGCCGCGAGCCCGGCGAGGGCGGGGACGAAGGTGACACCGCCGGTGTCCGGTACGGCGGACCCGACCGGGTCGATGTCCTGGGCGCCGGTGATGACGCCGAGCTCGGTGAGCCAGCGGACGGCGGACGCGGCCGTGTACACCTGGCCGTCCAGGCAGTAGCTGCTGCGGCCGGCGAGGCGCCAGGCGACGCAGGCCACGAGCCCGGAGTCGCCGCGGCGCGGCCGCTCGCCGGTCTGCGCGAGCAGGAACGCGCCGGTGCCGTAGGTGCACTTGGCGCTGCCGGGCTCGGTGACGTCCTGGGCGAGGAGCGCGGCCTGCTGGTCGACGAGGAGCCCGGTGAGCGGCAGCTCCTGGCCGAAGGCCCGGGTGGTGCCGATGTGTGCGGCGGCGTCGACGACGCGCGGCAGCCGTTCGCCGTCGAGCCCGAAGAGGGCCAGGGCGCGCTCGGACCAGGTCGCGGAGTCCAGGTCCAGGAGCTGGGTGCGGCCGGCGGTGGCGGCGTCGGTGACGAAGGCGCCGGTGAGCCGGTGCACCAGCCAGGCGTCGCTGGTCGTGACCACGCCGTGCCGGGTGAGGTGGCGGCGTACCCACGCCATCTTGGGGGCGGCGAAGTAGGGGTCGAGCGGCAGGCCGGTGAGGGCCTTCAATTCGTCCGCGTGCTCGGCGAGTTCCGTGCACAGCGGCTCGGCGCGGCGGTCCTGCCACACGACGGCGTCGGTCAGCGGCTCCCCCGACGCCGGGTCCCAGGCGAGGACGGTCTCGCCCTGGTTGGCCAGGCCCACGGCCGCGACCGGCTCGCCCGCCCGCGCGAGGGCGGCGCGGCCCGCGTCGAGCACGGAGGAGAGCAGCTCGCCGGGGCTGACCTCGACGCGGCCGCCGGGCAGATGGCGGGGGCGCACGGGTGCCGTGCCGGAGCCGAGCACGCCGCGCTCGGGGCAGATGACGAGGGCCTTGGTGCCCGAGGTGCCCTGGTCGACGGCGAGCACCGGACCGCCGCGCTGCCCGTCGTAAGTCCTGATCACTGCGGCAGCCTGCTACAGGCGCCGCGGGACCGTCAAGGGTCGTGGGCCACGGCGCAGTCCGCCCAAATGTCGCATTCGGGATCCCTGTTGAACAAGAGAGAACCCAAACTTCACACCGGCGCGCCGCGTTGACACAAGTTGGTCAAGAAAGATCCGAGGACTGCCCAGTAATCGGAAGTCTCCGCTCTACACTGACCGCCGAACAACAACGCCCACTCGTACATCAGTTCATCACTCACGGAACGCGCAGACCACAGCCCTCATCACACCCCGGCCTTAGCCCAGAGGACCCATGCCGATGCCCTTAGCCCGCCCGGTGTACCACCCGGCCGGTCACGACGCGCCGCTGCGTGCCGTGCTCCAGGACCTCAAGGCAGGCCGCTGGGTGTCGACGAGGAACCTGCTCACCGAGACCCCCGACTGGGGCCTGTGGACGCAGCGCACCCAGATCCTGGCCGCGGCCGTCGCCGGGTCCGACGTGGTGCGCGCCTGGCTCGCCGAGGAGCCGCGCAGCGTCGCCGCGACGGTCCTGCACACCCGCGTCACGGTGGAGCGCGCCCTGCGGGCCCACCGCGCGGGCCACCGCCACACCAACGACCTGTGGCGCGAGGCCAACGAGGCCTGCCGGATCGCCTCCCAGACCTCCCCCGAGGACCCCGTCCCGTGGATCTGTCTGCTGGCCCTCGCCCAGCTCGACGAGGGCCAGAGGTGGGACGAGCACCGCGTGGCGGCGCCCGAGCCGATGCTGTTCCCCGGCCCCTGGCAGATCCTCGCCGAGGCCGACAAGCGCGACCCGGGCAACCGCGAGGCGTACCACCGCATGCTCCAGTTCGCCTACCACCGCAGGCCGAGGGCGCCGCTGACCGAAGCGGTCAACTTCGTGCACTGGGCGTCCGCCGCGGCGCCCGCGGGCTCGCCCCTGCACCTGCTTCCGCTGTACGTGCGGGTGGAGCGCTACCGGCGCGAGGGCGGCAGCGAGCGCGCGCTCGACCTGCACTGGATCGCGGAGGACGCGACGCGCGGCGCCCTCAGGGCCCTCCAGCTGTGGTTCGACCACACGCACCCCGAGGCGGCGTCGCTGCTCGACCTCAACTATCTGGCACACGCGCTGTGGGGCGCGCACCACTTCCACGACGCAGTCCGGGTCTTCGAGGCGCTCGACCCCTTCTACACCGTCGTGCCGTGGACGTACCGCACCCAGTCGCCCGGTGACGCGGAGGCCGCGGCGGAGGCGTTCGTGCAGGCCCGCGCGCGCTGCTTCCACGCGGCGCGCGGCCCCGGCCCGCGCTGACCCCGCCCCGCCGCACACCTCCCCCACGCTCCCCCTCTGCTCGTCCTTTGGCACACCCCCCGCACCCCCGCACCCCCCGCTCTTCCCCCGGAGGTTGATCCGTGTCACGCACCACCATGTCGAGCTCCGTCCCGGCGCCACCGCTCCCGGACGAGGAACAACGGCTCAGAGAGCTCGGCTACCAGCCCGTACTCGCCCGCCGCATGGGCGGGTTCGGCAACTTCGCCATCAGCTTCTCCGTCATCTCCATCCTGTCCGGCTGCATGACCCTGTACGGCTTCGGCCTCAGCACGGGCGGGCCCGCGGTCATGATGTGGGGCTGGGTCGGCGTCGGCGTGATGGTCCTGTTCGTCGGCCTCGCGCTCGCCGAGGTCACCAGCGCCTATCCGACGTCCGGCGCCCTCTACTACATGGCGGACCGGCTCGGCGGCCGCCGCTGGGGCTGGTACACGGGCTGGCTGAACCTGCTCGGCCTGCTCGGCGCGATCGCGGGCATCGACTACGGCGCGGCGCTGTTCTCCGGCGCCCTGCTCAGCATGCACACCGACTTCCACCCGACGCCCGGGTCCACCTTCGTGATCTTCCTGGGCATCCTCTTCCTGCACGCGCTCCTGAACCTGTTCAACGTCCGCCTGGTCAGCCTGCTCAACTCCATATCCGTGTGGTGGCACCTGACGGGCGTCGCGGTGATCGTCGGCGTGCTCGCGATCGTGCCCGACTCGCACAAGTCGCCGTCGTTCGTCTTCGGCGAGTTCGTCAACGACACCGGCTGGTCGAGCCCGCTGTACGTCTGCATGATCGGTCTGCTCCTCGCCCAGTACACGTTCTCCGGGTACGACGCGTCGGCGCACCTGTCGGAGGAGACCTCCAACGCGTCCGTGACGGCGGCGCGCGGCATCGTGCGGGCGATCTGGGTGTCCTGGGTCGCCGGGTTCGTGCTGCTCGCGGGCCTGACCTTCGCCATCCAGGACTACGTGGGCACACAGGAGAGCGCGACGGGCGTGCCGCCCGCGCAGATCTTCATCGACGGCCTCGGCACGTCCGGCGCGACCGCGCTGCTGCTCATCGTGATCGTGGCGCAGCTGTTCTGCGGCAACGCCGAGACCGCCGCGGCAAGCCGCATGGTGTTCGCGTTCAGCCGCGACAACGCCCTGCCGGGCTCGGCGCTCTGGCGCAAGGTCAGCACGCGTACGCAGGTGCCGGTGCCCGCGGTGTGGCTCTCGGTCGGACTCGCCGGCGTCATCGCGCTGCCGTCGCTCTACTCGTCCACCGCGTACGGCGCCGTCACGGCCATCAACGTCATCGGCATCACGCCCGCCTACGCCATCCCGGTCCTGCTGCGCCTGAAGGCGGGCGACCGGTTCCAGCCCGGCCCGTGGAACCTGGGCCGCTGGAGCAAGCCGGTCGGCTGGATCGCGGTGGTCTGGGTCGCCTTCGTCACCGTCCTGTTCTGCCTGCCGCAGAAGTCGCCGGTGAACGCCGACACCATGAACTACGCGTCCATCGCGCTCGCCGTGGTCCTGATCCTCGCCACCGTCTGGTGGTTCGTGGCGCGCCGCTCCTACAGCACCCCGGCCGCGTACGGCACCGACAAGGAGCAGGCGGAGATCGCCGAGGGCATCATCTGAGCCGCTCCGTCCGTGCGGCGCCGGGGCCCCCCCCCCCGCCGCTCCGCTCCAGGGGCCCGGCCCCGAG
>NZ_JBHYJH010000218.1:0-12358 GCF_042740445.1 Streptomyces sp. NPDC059003
GGCGGCGGCCTCGGCCGTGCGCGCGGCGGCGGCACGGCCGGCTGCGCTCGCGGCGGCCGGGCGCGGCGGCCGGGCGCGGTCCGCGGCGGGCCTGGACGGCTGCGTGGCCCCGTGGTCGGCCCGGTCGGGTTCGGGCTCCGGAGGCATGGCGAAGGCCCGGACGTCGACCGAGTCGGTCACGGCGTCCGGGTCGGCGCGCGACTCCTCCTCCTCGGGCGAGCGCGCTTGCAGGTCCTTGGCGTATCGGCGCTCCATCCCCGCCCGTCCGGAAAGCAGCCGGATGGCGGTGCTGAAGCGTTCCGTCGGACGGGCTTCATTGAGCTCGTCCTGCCTACGGAGCCACATCGGCACCAAGTAGGCGGCCCAGGCCCCGACGATGACTGCGTAGAAGAGGCCGCTGCTGCTCACGCCTCACACGGTAGAGGGGTTTTGTCGAGGCCATCCGCCAATTGGGCCGGTGTGTCGCACGATCTGGCTGATATCTCGAACTTTTTTTGTGACTGGTGCGATCAACAGGCCTACGACGGTGGGAATTTAACGGTCGCTCACCGATCAATTTCGAACAGGTATTTCATTTATGAGAGTGGCTGCATCACGCCGTGTCACGGCACATGACGCAGGCTCAGGCCGTCTTCCGCGGCCGGGCCTGGTGCCAGCGGCGCAGCAGGCCCTCCGGCACCTCCTCCGCGGTGAGCGCGAACACGAGGTGGTCGCGCCAGGCGCCGTCGATGTGAAGATACCGTGGACGCAGGCCCTCCTCGCGGAATCCGAGTTTCTCCACGACCCGGCGGCTCGGCGCGTTCTCCGGGCGAATGCAGATCTCGACGCGGTGCAGACCGACCGTGCGGAAGCAGTGGTCGACGGCGAGGGCGACCGCGGTCGGCATGACGCCGCGGCCCGCGACGGACTCGTCCACCCAGTAGCCCACGTGCGCCGAGCACATCGAGCCCCAGGTGATCCCGGCGACCGTCAACTGCCCGACGAGCCGCCCCTGGTAGTCGATGACGAACGGCAGCATCCGGCCCGCGTTCGCCTCGGCCCGCAGATGCCGGACCATCTGGCGGTACGTGGGCCGGTGGGCGACCGGGCCGCCGGGCGCCGGGGGCGGGATGGTGGCCTCCCAGGGCCGCAGCCAGTCGCGGTTGCGCCGGTTGACCTCGCGCCAGGCACGCTGGTCGCGCAGCTTTATCGGGCGGAGCACGACGTCACCGTCCGTCAGCTCGACGGGCCAGCTTGAGCTGTTCAGCTCGCACCCCCGTCGGTCCGCGGATGGTCGCCGCCGCGCAGCTGGTCGACGGCGTGCACCAACAGGGGCTCCAGGACGGCGAGTCCGTCGCGTACGCCGCCGCTGGATCCCGGCAGGTTCACGATCAGGGTCCGCCCCGCGACCCCGGCGAGGCCGCGGGACAGCGCGGCCGTGGGCACCTTCTCGCGGCCGTACGCGCGGATCGCCTCCGGGATGCCCGGCACCTCGTGGTCGATGACGCGGCGGGTCACGTCGGGCGTGCGGTCGGTGGGCGAGATGCCGGTGCCGCCGGTCGTGAGGATCACGTCGTACCCGGCCGCGACCCCGGCGCGCAGCGCCCGCTCGACGGGGTCGCCGTCGGGCACGACCTGGGGCCCGTCGACGGCGAAGCCGAGCGCGGCGAGGCCCTCGGCGATCAGGGGCCCGCCCTTGTCGGCGTAGACACCGGCGGCGGCGCGGTTGGACGCCGTGACGACGAGCGCGCGGTACGGGAGCTCCGGGTGCCCTGCCTCGCTCACGCCTGCGCCCCTTCCCGGCTCCAGTCGCCCGACTTGCCGCCCGTCTTCTCCTCCACCCTGACGTCGGTGATGACCGCGCCCTTGTCGACGGCCTTGACCATGTCGACGACCGTGAGCGCGGCGACGCTGACCGCGGTGAGCGCCTCCATCTCGACGCCCGTGCGGTCCGTCGTCCTCACCGTGGCGAGGATCTCCACGGCGTCGTCCGCGACGGAGAGCTCGACCTTCACTCCGGAGACGGCCAGCGGGTGGCACAGCGGGATCAGGTCGGGGGTGCGCTTGGCGCCCATGATGCCCGCGATACGGGCCGTCGCCAGGGCGTCACCCTTGGGCACGCCCTCGCCGCGCAGCAGCTCGATCACGCGCGGCGCGACCAGGACACGGCCGCTCGCGCGCGCGGTGCGCGCGGTCACGGCCTTCTCGGATACGTCGACCATGCGGGCGGCGCCCGCCTCGTCGATGTGCGTCAGTCGCTGCTGCGTGCTCATGTGCTGTGGCGCTCCCGGTCCGGGCCCCGCGCGCGTGCGGGCCTGCTGTGCGCGACACCGTACCGTCCGCCTGTCGCCCGCTGTCGCCCCACCCGAGGTGGGGGTCCATTGTCCCCGCCTCGCCCGCGGCGCGCCCGTCAGCCCAGGAGCACGACGTCCACCTCGGTGCCCGGCTCCACCGATGTGGTGTCCTCCGGGACGACGATCAGCGCGTCCGCCTGGGCGAGGGCGGCGACGAGATGCGATCCGGCGCCGCCCACGGGAGTCACGGTGCCCGCCGCCGCGTCGTGGCGCCCGCGCAGGAACTGGCGTCTCCCGGAGGGCGACGTCAGCGCCCGGTCGGCGGTCAGGCGGGCGCGGGCGGTGGGCCGGTGCACGTCCGGCAGGCCCATCAGGGCGCGCACCGCGGGGCGTACGAAGACCTCGAAGGAGACGTACGACGACACCGGGTTGCCCGGCAGCGCCAGGAGCGGGGTGTGGTCGGGGCCGATGGAGCCGAAGCCCTGCGGCTTGCCCGGCTGCATGGCGAGCTTGCGGAACTCCACGCCGCCGCCCGCCCCGAGGCCCTCCTCGTCGTCCGGGTCGCCGATGGCGGTCAGGGCCTCCTTCACGACGTCGTACGCCCCCACGCTGACGCCGCCCGTGGTGACGAGCAGGTCCGCGCGGATCAGCTGGTCCTCGATGGTGGAGCGCAGCGTCTCCGCGTCGTCGGTGACGGCGCCCACGCGGTAGGCGATCGCTCCGGCGTCGCGGGCGGCGGCGGTGAGGGCGAAGCTGTTGGAGTCGTAGATCTGGCCGTCCGCCAACTCCTCGCCCGGCTGGACCAGTTCGCTGCCCGTCGACAGGACGACCACGCGCGGGCGCGGGCGCACCGTGACCGTGCCGCGGCCGATGGCGGCGAGCAGGGCGAGCTGCGGGGGGCCGAGGACCGTGCCCGCGGTCAGGGCGCGGTCGCCCGCCTTCACGTCGCTGCCACGCGCGCGTACGTGCGCGCCCTCCGTCACCGGGCGGTACACCCGCACCTCCCCAAAGGCGCCCTCCGGGGCCGCGCTGTGGGCGCGCATGCCGGAGACGGGGCCCTCGCCGAGCCCGCCGTCGGTCCACTCCACGGGCACGACCGCCTCGGCGCCGGGCGGCAGCGGGGCGCCGGTCATGATGCGGGCGGCCTGGCCCGCGCCGACGGTGGGCCGCTCGCCCTGGCCCGCGGCGACGTCGCCGATGACCGTGAGCACGGCGGGGAACTCCTCGCCCGCGCCCGCGACATCCGCGATCCGCACCGCGTACCCGTCCATGGAGCTGTTGTCGAAGGGCGGCAGCGAGACGGGCACCGTGACGTCCTCGACGAGGACGCAGCCCTGGGCGTCGAGGAGCTGGAGCTCGATGGGCTCGAGCGGCCGGACGGTCGCGAGGATGTCGTCCAGGTGCTCGTCCACCGTCCAGACCTGGTCCCCTGCCGGGCCCCGGTCCGTGGCGCCGGTGTCGTCGTGCGTCGTCGCGCTGCTGCTCAAGTGCTACATCTCCTCGGTGACGTAACGGCGAAGCCAGGCCTTGAAGTCCGGGCCCAGGTCTTCACGTTCGCACGCGAGTCTGACAATGGCACGCAGATAGTCGCCGCGGTCGCCGGTGTCATAGCGGCGGCCCGTGAAGACCACGCCGTGCACCGGGCCGCCGACCTTTTCGTCCGCGGCGAGCTGCTGGAGCGCGTCGGTGAGCTGGATCTCGCCGCCGCGGCCCGGCTCGGTCTTGCGCAGTATGTCGAAGATGTGGGGGTCGAGGACATAGCGGCCGATGATCGCGTAGTTCGACGGGGCGTCCGCCACGTCCGGCTTCTCGACGAGGTCGGTCACCTTCACGACGTCGCCGTCCGCGGTGGCCTCGACCGCCGCGCAGCCGTAGAGGTGGATCTGCTCGGGCGCGACCTCCATGAGCGCGATGACGCTGCCGCCGCGCTGCTCCTGGACCTCGACCATGCGCGCGAGCAGCGGGTCGCGCGGGTCGATCAGGTCGTCGCCGAGGAGCACGGCGAACGGCTCCCGGCCCACGTGCGGGGCGGCGCACAGGACGGCGTGACCGAGCCCTCGGGGGTCGCCCTGGCGTACGTAGTGCATGGTCGCCAGGTCGCTGGACTCCTGGACCTTCGCGAGCCGGTTCTCGTCGCCCTTCTCCTCGAGGGCCGACTCCAGCTCGTAGTTGCGGTCGAAGTGGTCCTCCAGGGGGCGCTTGTTGCGACCCGTGATCATGAGGACGTCGTCCAGGCCCGCGGAGACCGCCTCCTCGACCACGTACTGGATGGCCGGCTTGTCGACGACCGGCAGCATTTCCTTGGGCGTCGCCTTCGTCGCGGGCAGGAAGCGCGTGCCAAGACCCGCTGCTGGAATGACAGCCTTGGTGATCTTGGGGTGAGACTCAGTCATGGGCGTCACCTTATCCGGTGGCTATGTGTGGAATCTGTGGCTCCGGCATATTGGCCCACATCTGCACACAATAGGAAGGATTTGTGACTTCGCCATGATGCAGCCCGGCTCCGGCAAGGCAATCAAGCGCACGTTGCGCGGAGAGATCCTCGCGGTAAGAAGGCGGTTGACGCCTGATGACGTGGAGGAAAAGGCCGCAGCTCTCGCCGAGCGCGCGCTCGACCTGCCCGAACTGGCCACCGCCCGCACGGTCGCCGCGTACGTCTCCGTAGGCGGCGAACCCGGCACCCGCGCCCTCCTCGACACCCTCCACGCGCGCGGGACCCGGGTCCTGCTGCCCGCCCTCCTCCCGGACAATGACCTCGACTGGGCGGCGTACGACGGAGCGGGCTCCCTGGCGCGCGTCCAACACGCCGGGAAGATGGACCTGTTGGAGCCCGCGGGCGAGCGGCTCGGCCCGGACGCCGTCCTGGAGGCCGACGCCGTGCTGCTTCCGGGGCTCGCGGTGGACGCGCGCGGGATGCGTCTGGGGCGCGGCGGCGGGTCGTACGACAGGGTGCTCGCCCGCCTGGAGCGCGCGGGCGCGGGCCCGGCCCTGGTGGTGCTCCTGTACGACACGGAGGTCGTGGAACAGGTGCCTGCGGAGACGCACGACCGGCCAGTGCACGCGGTGGTGACGCCGTCGGGGGTGCGCCGCTTCTGACGTCCCCGCTCTCCCCGTACCCCTGCTGCTCCGTAACCCTGCTTCTCCGTAGAGGCCGGACACCTCCCCATCATCCCCGTAGAGGCCGGGTACGCGAAAGGGCCCTCCACGCGTGCGTGGAGGGCCCTTTCACCGTCGGGTGCCCGTCAGGGCTTGAGGACCAGCGTGTCGTTCGTGCTGTCCTCGACGGCCTTCTTGGAGAAGGACCACGGCAGCAGTTCGCCCTTGACCCACTTGCTCGTCTGGTCCGTGTAGTGGTCGCTGTAGGCGTGGCCCGAGGCGCCCGTGAGGTTGATCCACCGGGACTTGTCGAGGTCCTTCAGGTTCACGACCATCCGCATCGACGGCACCCAGATGACGTCGTAGCCGCCCGCCGCGTTCCAGCCGGTGGCGTTGACCGTGGCCTCGCCGCCGCCCAGCTTCCAGGGGCCGCGGTTGAGCACCCACTGGAGCCAGCCGGGACCGTCGGTGCCGAGGGTCTGGTTCTTCAGCGTCAGCCGGTGCAGGCGGCCCCAGCTCCAGGTGTCGATGTCCTTGCCGAGCTTGGCCGTCAGGTCCCAGCGGGCGTCCTTCATGGCCCGCGCGAACAGCTGGTCGCGGTTCTTGGTCTCGCGGTCCGTGCGCGTGCCCGGCGTCTTCCACCAGTCGTTGTCCTCGTCGTCGAGGATCTTGCGGATGACCTCGAAGTAGCGGTCGCCGCCGTCGGGCTGCGCCGAGTCCCCGTCGCGCTGGCCGCACTCGCGCACCCGCCGGTCCTCGTCGGCGGGGCCGGTGTTGCTCGCCGGCTCCACCATCAGGCACTGGCCCTTGACGCGCAGCTCCTTGGGCAGCTTGTTGCCGATGGAGAGCTGCAGGATGCTGCGCCACACCGCGTTGAAGTACGCGGCGGCCGCCGAGTCGGCGTCCTGGGTGTAGTCCCAGCCCTCCAGGAGCTTCTGCGCCTCACGGACGTGCTTGTCACCGATGTCGACCTTCAGCAGCTTGGGCACGAGCAGGCGCGCGATCTCGCTGCTGTTGTCCGTCTGCATCAGGCGCATGTCCTCGGTGGAGACCTTGCCGCCGTTCTTCGTCTTGGCCTTGATCAGGTCCTCGATGCGCTGGCTGCGCGCGCCGTAGCCCCAGTCCGTCGTGAGCTTGTACGGGTACTTCTTCTCGTCGACCACGGACTGGTTGGCGGTGACGATGTAGCCGCGCTTGGGGTTGTACTCGTACGGCAGCTCGTCCTGCGGGATGTAGCCGTTCCAGCGGTACTTCGGGTCCCAGCCGGGCACCGGGAGCGACCCGTCGCCCTTCCCGCGCGTGGGGATCCTGCCGGGTGCCTGGTAGCCGATGTTGCCCTTGGTGTCGGCGTAGATCAGGTTCTGCGAGGGCACCTCGAAGGAGCGGGCCGCCTTGCGGAAGTCCGCGAAGTCCTTGGCGCGGTTGAGCTCGAAGACGGCGTCCATGGACTTGCCGGGCGCGAGCGCGGTCCAGCGCAGCGCAATGCCGTAGCCGTCGCCGCGGTCCGGGGCCGACGCGTCGACCTGGGCCTTCTTGCCGACCTTGACGAGCTCGTCGTCGCGGTCGGAGATCAGCGGGCCGTTGTTGGTCTCGCGGACGGTGATGGTCTTGGACTTGCCGCCCGCGACCTTGATCGTCTCCTCGCGCGACTTGAAGGGCAGCACCTTCTCGCCGAACTGGTAGCCGTCGGCGGTGAACTTCTCCAGGTAGAGGTCCGTGACGTCGGCGCCCAGGTTGGTCATGCCCCAGGCGATGTCCTGGTTGTGGCCGATGACGACGCCGGGCATCCCGGAGAAGGTGTAGCCGCTGACGTCGTACGAGCACTTCGCCGAGACCGTGCGGCAGTGCAGGCCCATCTGGTACCAGACGGACGGCAGCTGCGGCGCCAGGTGCGGGTCGTTGGCGAGCAGGGGCTTGCCGGTGATGGTGTGCGCTCCGGAGACCACCCACGAGTTGGAGCCGATGCCGTTGCCGTTCGAGCCGAGGCCCGCGTCGGGGACCTCGTCGAGGACGTCGGAGAGGCCGGAGAGCTGCGAGGAGAGGCCGCTGGGAGGCTGGGCGCCGCCGGCGATGCCGGTGCCCGCGGTGCCGGTACCAGTACCCGTACCGGTGCCAGTACCCGTACCAGTACCCGTCCCCGTACCCGTACCCGTACCGGTACCCGTACTCGCGGTGCCGCCGGTGCCCGACTGGGAGCCCGTGCCGTCGGCGTCGTCACCGTTGAACTTCTTGGTGACGCTGTCGTACGCACCCTCCTGGACGATCGGCTTGTTCCGGTCGTAGGGGTACTCCGGGTAGAGGTCCTTGATCTGGGACGGGCCGAGGCGGCTCGTCATCAGGGAGCGGTCGATCTCGTCCTGCATGTTGCCGCGCAGGTCCCAGGCCATGGCCTTGAGCCAGGCCACCGAGTCGACGGGCGTCCACTTCTGGGGCTTGTAGTCGTTCTCGAACTCGAGCGCCGCGTACTCGAGGGAGATCTCCTTGCCGCTCTTGCCGTCGAGATAGGCGTTGACCCCCTTGGCGTACGCCTGGAGGTACTTCTTCGTCTCGGGCGAGAGCTTGGAGTCGTACTCCTTCTCGGCAACCCGGTGCCAGCCGAGGGTACGCAGGAATTCATCGGTCTTGACCTGGCCCTTGCCGAACATCTCGGAGAGCCGACCGGAGGTCATATGGCGGCGTACGTCCATCTCCCAGAAGCGGTCCTGCGCCTGCACGAAGCCCTGCGCCATGAACAGGTCTTCGGCGGAGTCGGCATAGATCTGCGGAATGCCGTTGCCGTCGCGCTTGACGTCGACCGGGCCTGCCAGGCCCTTGAGCTCGATGGTGCCCTTGGTCTGCGGAAAGGAGGCACGGACGGTGCTGATGCTCCAGTACGCACCGAAGGCGATTCCTCCGACGACGGCCAGGACCAGGACGATCACGATCAGTCGGGCTCGGCGCCCCTTCTTCCTGCCGGACTTGCGGCCGGAAGAGGCGGTGGTGTTGGAGGGCATCGCTGTCCTTGCTGTCCTTCGCGAGCGGCAGGGCTGGGCTTGTGCGGGTCCTGGAGTGCTGGAGCAACCATAGGCGCAGGGCGGGACGGCCCCGGACGCGGAGTCGGAAACCGACATCGAACGAAGGTTCGGACAGGATAGATGGGGCGTGGGGGCGCGCGTCAAGAGCGCGTTAAAGCTTAGGTAACGTAACGAAGCATCATGGTTCGCACGACGGAAGGATCGGCCCCTGTCTGTCCACGACCTCAATCAGCTTCTGCTCATCTGCTCCCTAGTCCTGCTCGTCGCTGTCGTCGCCGTGCGCATCTCCTCGCGCAGCGGACTGCCCAGCCTGCTGCTCTACCTCGGCATCGGGGTGGCCATGGGCCAGGACGGCATAGGCAACGTCACGTTCAACAACGCCCAGTTGACCCAGGTCATCGGTTACGCGGCACTCGTGGTGATCCTCGCCGAGGGCGGCCTCGGCACCAAGTGGAAGGAGATCAAACCAGCGCTCCCCGCGGCGGCGTCCCTCGCCCTGGTGGGAGTGGCCGTCAGCGTCGGCGTGACGGCCGCCGGGGCGCACTACCTGGTCGGGCTCGAATGGCGGCAGGCGCTGATCATCGGCGCGGTGGTGTCCTCGACGGACGCGGCGGCCGTGTTCTCCGTGCTGCGCAGGGTGCCGCTGCCTTCCCGTGTGACCGGCGTCCTGGAGGCGGAGTCCGGGTTCAACGACGCCCCTGTGGTGATCCTCGTGGTCGCCTTCTCCACGGCGGGGCCCGTGGACCACTGGTACGTGCTGATCGGTGAGATAGCCCTGGAGCTGGCCATCGGCGCCGCGATCGGTCTCGCGGTGGGCTGGCTCGGCTCCTTCGGCCTGCGGCACGTGGCGCTGCCCGCGTCCGGCCTCTACCCGATCGCGGTGATGGCCATCGCGGTCTCCGCGTACGCCGCGGGCGCCATGGCCCACGGCAGCGGCTTCCTCGCCGTGTACCTCGCCGCGATGGTCCTCGGCAACGCCAAGCTGCCGCACTGGCCCGCGACGCGCGGCTTCGCCGAGGGCGTCGGCTGGATCGCCCAGATCGGCATGTTCGTGCTGCTCGGCCTCCTGGTCACCCCGCACAAGCTGCTCGACGACATCTGGCCCGCCCTGGTCATCGGGCTCGTCCTGACGGTGGTGGCGCGGCCCGTCGAGGTCTTCGTGAGCCTGCTGCCGTTCCGGATGCCCTGGCAGGAGAAGGCCCTCATGTCCTGGGCCGGCCTGCGCGGCGCGGTGCCCATCATCCTGGCCACCATCCCCATGGTGAACGGCGTCGAGAACAACGAGGAGATCTTCAACATCGTCTTCGTGCTCGTCGTGGTCTACACCCTGGTGCAGGGGCCCACCCTGCCGGGGCTCGCGACCCTGCTGGGGCTCGGCAAGCGCGGGGCCGCCTCCGACCTCGGCATCGAGTCGGCACCCCTGGAGCGGCTGCGCGGCCATCTCCTCTCGGTACCCGTACCGAAGGAGTCGCGCCTGCACGGCGTCGAGATCAACGAGCTGCGCCTGCCCACGGGCTCGGCGGTCACGCTGGTCGTGCGGGACGGCAACTCCTTCGTACCGCTGCCGACGACCGTCCTGCGGCAGGGCGACGAGCTCCTGGTGGTGGCGACCGACCCGGTGCGCGACGCGGCCGAGCAGCGCCTGCGCGCGGTCGCACAGGGCGGCAAGCTCGTCGGATGGCTGGGGACGCAGGGCGAGGCCGACCGGAGATAGGCGCGTCAGCGCTACAGGTGCCGTACGCGCTACAGGTGCTGTACGCACCGCAAGCACGGTCCGGAGGGCGGGGGCCCGTACGGAGTCCGTGCAGGGGTGATGCGGGGACCGCACGGCGCCAGGGGGCGTCGGGCGGGAACTGAATCCATGACGCGAGGGCGTCGAAAGCAGTCCGCCGCAGTGCGCGGCAGTCCGCCGCCAAGGGATCAGGCGCCCCCACAGGGGTTGGGGTAATCGCAGGTGTCGCGGGTCTCACTTCTCGTAATCACAGGTGCCGCTTGCACATCACCTGTACGATGAAGGCACACCCTTGTCCGTGCCCATCCCGGTACGGGCAGTACTGACACTGACCGACACTGATCGAACCAACTCTGCCTGACGCAGAGCTGGCGCGACCGTATGGCGGCCGCGGCGCCCTCGCAGTGGGAAAGCCCGGTATCTACCGCAGTTCTACGCTAGAGGACAGCTCTCGGCGCCCCCGCACGGGCGCGCTACCAGGCAGCAGAAAGGCAAGGGCCGTGGCGTCCACGGTCACCGAATCCCGTCCGGGCTACGGGCAACTGCTGCGTACCCCTCGCGCCTGGACCTTCCTGCTTCCAGGATTCGCCGCACGGCAGCCGTTCGCGATGCTGACCATCTCGATCGTGCTCCTCGTGCAGCACACCACCGGTTCGTACGGCGCCGCGGGCGCGGTATCGGCCGTCACCGGTGTCTCCATGGCGCTGTTCGCGCCCTTCAGCGGCAAGCTCGCCGACCGCTTCGGGCAGCGTGCCGTCCTGCTGCCCGGCGTCCTCGTGCACGCGGCGTCGGGCATCACCCTCACCGTGCTCGCGCTGTCCGACGCCCCCCTGTGGGCGCTCTTCGTGGCCGCCGTGCCCACCGGTGCGTCCACCCCGCAGATCGGGCCCATGGTGCGGGCCCGCTGGGGCGTCAAGCTCCAGGGCTCCCCGCTGGCGCAGACCGCGGCCGCCTTCGAGTCCGTCACCGACGAGCTGACCTTCGTCCTCGGCCCGCTGTTCGCGACCGCGCTGTGCACGGGCATCAACCCGGCCGCCGGTCTGTTCACGGAGGCGGGCCTCACCCTCGTGGGCGGCCTGCTGTTCGCGGCACAGAAGAGCACCCAGCCCAAGCCCTCGGGCGCGGACGCCGGGCACGCGCGCGTGGAGCACGATTCGGCGCTCCGGGTCCCCGGTGTGCGCGTCCTGATCGTCACGTTCCTCGGCATCGGCACCGTCTTCGGCGGCATGCAGGTCTCCCTGGCCGCCTTCACGGAGTCCATCGGCGAGCCCGGCCTGAACGGTGTCCTGTACGGCACCTTCGCCGCGGGCAACATGCTCTCCGGGGTCGTCTGCGGCGCCATCGCCTGGAAGGTGTCCCCGCAGCGGCGGCTCGTCGTCGGGTACACCGCGCTCGCCCTGATGGCCTCGGGTCTGTGGGCCGCCCAGTCGGTGCTGCTGCTCGCCGGGCTCGGCCTGCTCGTCGGCGTCTGCATCGCGCCCGCCCTGATCACCGGCTACCTGCTCGTCGACAGCCTGGTCGCGCCGACCGCCCGCACGGAGGCCTTCACCTGGCTGACCGGGGCGGTCGCCCTCGGGCAGGCGGCCGCCGTCACGGTCGCCGGACAGCTGGAGGACCGCTTCTGGGACGGCGCCGGATTCCTGGTGCCCCTCGGCGGCACCGTGCTCGCCCTGGCGGTGCTGCTCGCCCTGCGCTCGCGGCTCACTCCGAAGGGCAGCGGGCGGACCGTCGCGCGTGGCGTCGGTCACCGGACGCCGGTGACGGTGGACTGAACCCGCGGAATACGTCACTATGGACCGTCGTTAGCACTCATCGAGTGAGAGTGCCAGGAGGAAGCAAGTGCCGACGTACCAGTACCAGTGCACCGAGTGCGGCGAGGGCCTCGAGGCGGTGCAGAAGTTCACCGACGACGCCCTGACCGAGTGCCCGAGCTGCAACGGACGCCTCAAGAAGGTGTTCTCGGCGGTCGGCATCGTCTTCAAGGGCTCCGGGTTCTACCGCAACGACAGCCGCGGCTCGTCGTCGAGCAGCACGCCGGCGTCGTCCTCGGCCTCGAAGTCGACGGAATCGAAGTCGTCGGGCTCGTCGAGCTCCTCCTCGGACTCCAAGTCGACGACGTCGACGTCGTCGTCGGGCACGGCTTCCACCAGCTCCTCGGCCGCGTAAGCGCGCGCCGACCGCGGCTCCCGGGGCGACTTGGACCCGCTCTTCGGAAGGCCCCGCCGTCCTTGGGACGGCGGGGC
>NZ_JBHYJH010000219.1:0-1478 GCF_042740445.1 Streptomyces sp. NPDC059003
ACGCAGCAGCGGACACCACCGCATACCCCACCCCCACCCCACCCCCCGCCCACAGCGTCGCGGCGACCACGCTGTATGCCGCCACCCGGCGATACGGCACCCGCGTAGCCCCCGCAAGATGCGGCGTCACCGTCCGCACCACCGGCAGAAACCGCGAACAGAACAGGGCCTGCCCCCCGAACCGCTCCATCAGGGCCTCCGCCCGCCGCCACGCGACACCGGGTATCCGCCGCCCCAGACACCCACCCCGCAGCCGCACACCGAGCACCCGCCCCGTCCGATGCCCGAGCGCGTCCCCCGCGACAGCGGCCCCCGCGGCGACCACGACGGCGGGCACCAGACTCAGCTCACCGGCGCGGGCCAGCGCCCCGGCGGTCAGGAGCAGCGCGAGCGTGGGCACGAACGCGCCGACCAGGAGCACGGACTCCAGCAGGACGGCCCCGCCGAGCAGCGCGTACGCGCACGGGGCGGGCACCTGGTCGAGGACACCGGTGAGGGGGGTGGTCACCGCAGGACTTCCTGGGGGACGGCTGCCGGCGTGGCCGCGGACGCGTCCGCGGTCGGCACCCGCAGCTGCCAGACGTACGCGGGCGGCAGATTGCCCCACACGGTCCAGCGCCCGGTGGCGTACCGGCGCTGGTACCCGGCGAGGACCCGCTCCACGGCCCGGTGCCGCCCCGCCGAGACGCGGGAGGACAGCAGGGAGCGGGCGGTACGGGTGCCGCGGTAGGCGAAATACGTGAGGGTGCCGCCGGGGTGGAGCAGGTCCAGGTAGCGCTCCATGATGAGTTCGACGTGCTCGGGGGCGAAGTTGGTGAAGGGCAGGCCGGAGACGATGACGTCGTAGCGGCGTCCGGTCTCCAGGCTTTCGACGGCGCCCTCGTGGACCCGTACCCGCTCGGCCGCTCCGGCGAGCAGCGGGTCGGTGCGGGTGAGCGTGCGCAGGCGCGCGGCGAAGCGGGGGTTGGCCTCCACGATGTCGAGGCGGCTGCCCGAGGAGAGCAGGGGGATGAGGGCCCGGGTGACCGAGCCGGTGCCCGCGCCCGCCTCCAGGACGGTCAGCGGGCGTCCGGCGGCGCCGCGCAGCGGATCGGCGAGCATGCGGGCGAGGGCTCGGCCGCTGGGCGCGACGGCGCCGGTGGTGCGCAGGTCGCGGGCCGCTTCGATGAGGAAGCTCCAGCCGTCGGCGTTGCGCTGCGCGAGGGTGCGGTCGTGGGAGGAGGTCCAGTCGTTCATGGCTCTGACGCTAGGAACGGCGACGCGTCGGCAGATCGGCCCTTATGCGACGCGGAACCCCGACGAAAGTAGGGGGTCACCCTGCCCGGCCGGCCGAGGCGGGGGCCGCTGAGCTGCCTAGTCTTGGCCGCGTGAGAGCGAACGGCGCGGTGACGGGCGGGAACGACCCGGTGGGGTGGCCCGGCGGGGGCGGGTGGGCCGAGCGGGGTGGGTGGAGCGGGCGGAGCGGGCGGGCCGGGCGC
>NZ_JBHYJH010000219.1:1577-12316 GCF_042740445.1 Streptomyces sp. NPDC059003
GAGCGGGTGGACCGGGCGGAGCGGGTGGACCGGGCGGAGCGGGTGGACCGGGCGGAGCGGGTGGACCGGGCGGGCTGGGCGGACCGGGTGGAGCGGGCAGTCCGAACAGCCGGGGCTGCCGGGGCTGCCCGGACTAGACGGGCAGGACCGGCGGGACCCGCGGGACAGGCAGAGCAGGTGGGCCGGGCGGAGCGGGTGGACCGGGCGGGCTGGGCGGACCGGGCGGAGCGGGCGGAGCGGGCGGGCCGGGCGGAGCGGGCGGAGCGGGCAGTCCGGACACCCGGGGCTGCCCGGACTAGACGGGCAGGACCGGCGGGACCCGCGGGACGGGCAGAGCAGGTGGGCCGAGCGGGCCGGGCGGAGCGGGTGGACCGGGCGGAGCGGGCGTGGCGGGCAGTCCGGACAGCCGGGGCTGCCCGGACTGGACGGGCAGGACGGGCAGGACCGGCGGGACCGGCGGGACCGGCGGAGCAGGTGGGCCTGGTGGGCCGACGTGCTGCTCGTCCTGGTGGTGACCGCG
This sequence comes from Streptomyces sp. NPDC059003, assembly GCF_042740445.1. Lineage (NCBI taxonomy): Bacteria > Bacillati > Actinomycetota > Actinomycetes > Kitasatosporales > Streptomycetaceae > Streptomyces > Streptomyces sp. NPDC059003. Next base: position 2,098 of record NZ_JBHYJH010000219.1, read on the forward strand.
CAGGCCGTGCAGGAGGCCGCGCTGTCCGCAGGCCGGGGTTACGTCACCGTTCCCGTGGCGGCGGCCGCGTGCGCCGGGCTCGCCCTGGCGTTCCGGCGCCGGTGGCCGCTCGCGGTGGCGGGCGTGACGGTGCTCGTCGCCGGATTCTGGGGGCCGGTGTCGCCGCTGCTCGTGGCGCTGTTCCAGCTGTCCGCGCGGGGCCGCACCGGGCTCGCCGTCGCGGGCGCGGGCGTCGCCCTCGCGGTCAACGCGTGGGCGCGCCCCGCCGTCGACCTGTGGGCGCTGCGCTCGTACGGGCCGCTGTCCCTGCTGGCCCTCGCGGTGGCCCTCGGCCTGTGGGCGGGCAGCCGCAGACGGCTCGTCGACGCGCTCGCGGCGAGGGTCGAGTCGCTGCGCGTGGAGCGGGAGTTGGGCGAGCGCGCGGCCCGCCTCTCGGAGCGGTCGGCGATCGCCGCCGAGATGCACGACGTGCTCGCCCACCGCCTGAGCCTGATCGCCCTGCACACCGGCGTCCTCGCCACCCGCAAGGACGCGCTGCCCGAGCCCGTCGGCGAACGCCTCACCCTGCTGCGTACCGCAGCGACGGACGCGCTCGCCGACCTGCGGGACGTCCTGGGCGCCCTGCGCGACCCGGAGTCGGAGGGGTCGCTCGGCGCGGACGCCCCCGCGCCCGTCCTCCGGGATGTCACCGAACTCGTCGAGCAGGCCCGCGCCGCCGGGCAGCAGGTCGACGCGGAGATCCTGGGCGACCAGACCCGTGCGCCCGCCGCCCACCGTCTCGCCGTCTTCCGCGTGGTCCAGGAGGCGCTGGCCAACGCCCGTAAGCACGCCCCCGACGCGGCGGTCCGCGTCCGCGTCGACCACGGCCCTCCGGCGACGCTCGTCGAGGTCGTCAACGGCCCCGGCGCACGACCCGCCGACGCGGTCCCCTCCGGGTTCGGCCTGGTCGGTCTCGCCGAGCGCGTCACGGCGCTCGGCGGCGAACTGCACGCGGGCCCCGGCGGCGCCGGCGCCTGGCGCCTGGCCGCCCGCATCCCGCACCCCGTCTCCACCCCCGACCAGAACGCCACCCCCACGTGACCCGCACCCGGCCCGTCGACGACGCCCCGGCCCGCCTCACCCCTCGCGTGACCCGCGCGCCGATCGCCAACGACACCCCGGCCCCCTCAGTCGTACCGACCTCCCGTCCCCTCCCCCTCCCCCGGCCCCCGGCCCCCGGCCCCCGAACAGAACGGCACCCCCACGTGATCCGCGCTCTGATCGTCGACGACGACGCCCTCGTCCGCCTCGGTCTCACCGATCTCCTCGACGGCGACCCGGGCATCGAGGTCGTCGCCCAGGCCGCCGACGGGCTCCAGGCCGTCGAGCAGGCCACCGCCCACCGGATCGACGTCGCGCTCGTCGACGTCCGCATGCCCCGCATGGACGGCATCACCGCCACCGCACGGCTGCGCGCCCTGCCCGCGCCGCCCCGTGTCATCACCCTGACGACCTTCGACCTCGACGAGTACGTCTACAACTCCCTCGCGGCCGGCGCCGACGGCTTCCTGCTCAAGGACACGGAGCCCACCGAGATCCTGCGCGCCGTGCACCTCGTCGCGGCGGGCTCGGCGATGCTGCACCCGAGCGCCGCCCGCCGCCTCATCGACCGCTACCACCGCACCGCGCGCCCCGAGGCCACGGCGGCCCGCGCACGCGTGGACCGGCTCACTCCGCGCGAGCGCGAGGTGCTCGCGCTGCTCGCCGAGGGCGACACGAACGCGGGCGTCGCGGAGCGCCTCGGCATGCGCGAAAGCACCGTCAAGGCGCATGTGAGCCGCGTCCTGACGGTGCTTCAGGTCAGCAACCGGGTGCAGGCCGCGCTGCTCGCGCGCGACGCGGGCCTGACGGGGTGACGTACGCGAGAACGAGCGATCCCGCCCGGTCGCGCGGACCGGACGGGATCGGGGCGACGGCCCTGTTCCGAGGGCGCGTCGGGGGCCGGGGGCGTCAGCCCCGGTACTGCGGCTCCGGCTGACGGGGCTGCGGCGGCACCGGCTGCTGCGCGGCCAGGCGCCGGGACAGCTTCTCGCCCTCGACGTCCATGTTCGGGAGCAGCCGGTCGAGCCACCTGGGCAGCCACCACGCCGACTTGCCGAGCAGGGCGAACAGCGCGGGCACGATCGTCATGCGGACGACGAAGGCGTCGAAGAGGACGGCGACGGCGAGCCCGAAGCCGATCATCGCCACCAGGTCGTTGTCCTCCATGATGAAGCCGGAGAAGACGCTGATCATGATGACCGCGGCCGCCGCGACCACGCGCCCGCCGAACCGGAAGCCGGTCACGACCGCCTCGCGCGGGACGACACCGTGGACGTACGCCTCGCGCATCCGCGTCACCAGGAACACCTCGTAGTCCATCGCGAGGCCGAAGACCACACCGATCATGAAGACCGGCATCGTGCTCATGATCGGCCCCGGCTGGTCGACGCCGAAGACGTCGGCGAGGTGGCCCTCCTGGAAGACGGCCACGACCGCGCCGAGGGCCGCCGCCACCGACAGGAGGAAGCCGAGGGCCGCCTTCAGCGGGACGAGGATCGAGCGGAACACCAGCATCAGGAGCAGGAAGGCGAGGCCGACGACCGTGGCCAGGTACGGCAGGAGCGCGTCGTCGAGGGTCTTCGAGAAGTCGATGAACATGGCCGTCTGGCCGGTGAGCAGGATCTCGGGGCCGTGGTCGGCCTTGATGTCCTTCGCCATGCCCCGCAGGGACTTGACGAGGTCCTTGGTCCGGTCCTCGGCCGGGCCCGTCTCGGGCACGACGTTCACGATGGCGGTGTCGCCCGCCTTGTTGGGCGCGGCGGGGCCGACGGAGGCGACGCCCGGCTCCTTGGCCATGCGGTCGCGGATGCCCTCGACCTTGGTCTTGACGTCCGGCGCCTCGATGGTGACCATCAGCGGGCCGTTGAAGCCCGCGCCGAAGGACGCCGACATCATGTCGTAGGCCTTGCGCTGGGTGGTGTCGGGCGCCATGGTGCCCTCGCTCGGCAGGCCGAGCTTCATGCCGGCGGCGGGCACGGCGACCGCGCCGAGTCCCACGACCGCGATGAGCAGCACGGCGACCGGGTGGCGCAGGATGAACTGCGCCCAGCGCGCGCCGAGGTTGGGCCGCTGCTGCTGCGCGGCCCGCTTGTCCGCCTGGCGCTGCTGGCGCTCCGAGAGCGGCTTGCCCTTGTACCGCGCGCGGTCCTTGCGGGCGAGCACCTTGACGGGCGCGAAGCCGAGGAGCGCGGGCACCAGCGTGATGGCGATGAGGACGGCGACCGCGACGGTGCCCGCGGCGGCCATGCCCATCTTGGTGAGCATCGGGATGTTGACGACGGCGAGGCCGACGAGGGCGATGATCACGGTGAGTCCCGCGAAGACGACGGCCGTGCCCGCGGTGCCGACGGCCCGCCCCGCGGCCTCGGTGCGCTCGCGGCCCTCGGCGATCTCGGAGCGGTAGCGCGAGACGATGAACAGGGCGTAGTCGATGCCGACCGCGAGGCCGATCATCATGGCGAGCGTCGTGGTCGTGGCGGACAGGCCGAGCGTGGAGCCGAGCGCGGTGATGCCGGAGATGCCGACGCCGACGCCGACGAGCGCGGTGAGCAGCGGCATGCCCGCGGCGATCATCGACCCGAAGGTGAGGATGAGGACGATCGCGGAGACGACGATGCCGATCGCCTCGGACGAGCCGTTCATGGCCTGCTCGATCTTGACGGCGTCACCGCCGGCCTCGGCCTTGAGGCCGCTCTTGCGGGCGTTCTCCAGCGTCTTGTCGAGGGCGTCGTGCCCCTTGTCGCTCACCTTGGTCGCGACGACCTTGTAGGTGGCGGACAGATAGACGGTGGACTTGTCCTTGCTGACCGCCGCGCCACCTGCGGCGTACGGGTCACCGACGCCGGCGACCTGCGGCGCCTTGCGCAGCTCGGCGACGACCTTGCCGACCTTGGCCTTCTCGGCCGCGTCGGTGATCTTCGTGCCCTCGGGGGCGCGCAGCACGACACGGGCCGTGGCGCCGTCGGCGCGCGCGTCGGGGAACTTGTTCTCGAGCAGGTCGTACGCCTTCTGCGACTCCGTGCCCGGCATCGAGAAGGTGTCGGCGGGGGGTGCGGGCGCGGTCGAGGCCGCGACGCCCGCGCCGGCGAAGATCAGCACCCACAGCAGTGCCATCAAGCCGCGTCGCCGGAAGGCGAAACGGCCCAGTTTGTAGAGGATGGTAGCCACAGCGAAGGGACTCCCGTCGGGATAGTCAGGGGGAGGGGGACAGAGCGGAAACCGCGCCTGCGGGTTTCCGGTGCGCGTCCTCGCGGGCCCTGGGGGTCGGGCCGCGGAGGGCGGCATGCGGCAGACAGGGGGCAGCACGGCTGAGCCGTCCCGGCCGGGCCGTTGTCAGGGGTGGGCGGCGGCCGGTTGCTGTGGGTCATGCCTGTTCTTCAGGTCCTGCGGGTACGGCGGGTACGGCGGGTACGGCGATGCATACGTGGCCCGTCCGACGGGACGGTGTACCGCCCGGAGTCGGCGTGAAGGCCACAGCGCTACGATGGCACCACAGTGGCGCCATTGCAAGCTGGGCATGGCACACATGCTGCCGATCCGTCGCCACCCCGCCCCTTCATCGCCGACCCCGCCTGGGCTGTTTGCCCCCTCTTGACACTGCCGCGCCGGGCGCGACCGAATCGACACAGCGCCACCCATGGCGCCGGAACCGCGCCCCTCGCACTCCCCCGAAACCCGGCTTCACTAGCCCTTCACCCCGCCCGCCCACACCGTCCACCGCCACCCCGACGCGCGTTGCATTCGCTGATCCTGGCGCGATATCCAGCCATCTCGCCGTATGACCCCGCAACGCACACGAGGACACGTGTTCGCATGGGCGAACCCGTGCGAGAGGACGCCAGACCCAGCAATGACGTGCTCGCGACGAGAGCGCGCGCAGGGCATACGCAGGCCCGGACGGCACAGATTCGGCCAGCCGTCGGGGCGGAACAATGCGGCACTTGCTTGGCGCCACCTTTGTGCCATCATGGCGTCATGGACCTCACGCCGTACGTCGACGATTTCCGGCACGAGCTCGCTGTCGCCGCGGACGCGGGCGGGGAAGAAGCCCGGGCCCTGGCCCTGAGACTGGCCGCCCCGCTGGCATCGGCCGCCCGGCTCACGCTGCTCAACGCGCTGTCGGCCGCCATGGGCGAGGTCTCCCGCGAGCTGGCGCCGGGGTCGATCGTCGTCCAACTGCGGGGGCTCGACCCGGAGTTCGTGGTGACGCCACCGCCGTCTCCGGAGCCGGCCCCGAAGACGGCCCCGGAGGCAGTCATGGAAGCAGTCAGGGAAGCTGTCACGGAGGCGACCGCGCCGGCCCAGGAGCCGCAGGACGCGACGGCTCAGGAACCGCACCGGGACGCGGCAGCTGAGGAACCCCACCAGGACGCGGCGGCTGAGGAACCGCACTGGGCCGCGGCGGAGGACGCGAGCGCGCCGTGCCCGGAGCAGACTCCGCTCGCGCTCCTGAGCGCCGCGCTCACCGGGGGCTACATCCGGCTGCAGTTCGCCACCGAGAGCGGCTTCCGCTCGGCCACCGATCTGTTCATCGGCGCCACGCCCGACCCCGACGAGCTCGTACTGCACCTGCCGAGCGACGGCAGCGTCCCCGGCCTGCGCGCCGTCCTCGACGCCCTCGACGAGGCGTCGATCGAGGCCATCGCCCTCACGATGCACACCCCCGACCTCGACGACGTCTTCTGCTCCCTCACCGGCGACCCCGAGCCGGGTGCGGGCCTCCCCTCCGACGGCCCCGCCGAGGGCGACGCCGGATGAGCCACGGGCCGCGCGCCCGGGGCACCGCCACCGGGCGCCCCGCCCCGCACAACCGGAAGGCCGTCCACCCATAGGTGGACGGCCCGGTCGTTCAAGGCGCGGTACGGATCACCCCGTACGCGCGCGCGGCACGGATCAGACCGCACCCTCCTGCCGCGCCCGGTCGAGCACGCCGGGCAGCGCCCGCAGGAACGCCGTCACCTCGTCCTCGCCGACGATCAGCGGCGGGGCGAGCCGGATCGTGTCCGGCGCGACGGCGTTCACCAGCAGGCCCGCGTCCTGGGCGGCCTGCTGCACCTGCGGGGCGAGCGGCTCGGTCAGGACGATGCCGAGGAGCAGCCCCGCGCCGCGGACCCGGTCCACCAGCGGGTGGCCGATGCCCTCGATGCCCTGGCGCAGCGCCTCGCCCTGGCGCTTGACGTGGTCGAGCAGCCCGTCGCCGTGGATGGTGTCGAGCACCGCGAGCGCGGCGGCGCAGGAGACGGGGTTGCCGCCGAACGTGGTGCCGTGCGCGCCGGGCTTCAGCAGGTCGGCCGCGGGCCCGAAGGCGAACGTCGCGCCGATCGGCAGGCCGCCGCCGAGGCCCTTGGCGAGGGTGAGGACGTCCGGCTCGACGCCCTGCGCCTGGCACTCGAACCAGTGCCCCGTGCGGCCGATGCCGGTCTGCACCTCGTCGAGGACGAGCAGCGCTCCGGCGGCCCGGGTGATCTCGCGGGCGGCGGCCAGATAGCCGGGCGGGGGGACGACGACGCCGTTCTCGCCCTGGATCGGCTCGATGACCACGAGCGCGGTGTCGGTGTCGACGGCGGCGCGCAGCGCGTCGGTGTCCCCGAACGGCACGTGCGTGACGTCGCCGGGCAGCGGCTCGAACGCGGCGCGCTTGGACGGCTGGCCGGTCAGGGCCAGCGAGCCCATGGTGCGGCCGTGGAAGCCGCCCTCCGTCGCGACCATGCGGCGCCGCCCGGTCAGGCGGCCGATCTTGAAGGCCGCCTCGTTGGCCTCGGCTCCGGAGTTGGAGAAGAACACCCGCCCGGTGCGCCCGGTCAGGCGGAGCAGCCGCTCCGCAAGTCGCACCGGCGGCTCGGCGACGAACAGGTTCGACACATGGCCGAGCCGGCCGACCTGCTCGCTGACGGCGCGTACGACGGCGGGGTGCGCGGTGCCCAGGGAGTTGACGGCGATGCCGCCGAGGAAGTCCAGGTACTTCCTGCCGTCCGCGTCCCAGAACGCGGCGCCCTCGCCGCGCACCAACGGCACGCGCGGCGTGCCGTAGTTGTCCATCAGCGACGCCTGCCAGCGGCCGGTGAGCCCCGCGTTGCCACCCTCGTACGCGGTGTCGTACGCGGTGTCGTCGGCGCCCTGAGTGCCCCGTGCGCCCTGAGTGCCCTGAGTGCCCTCGCTCATCGCATCCCCTCTTCGATGTCCGGCATGACCAGCGTGCCGATCTCTTCTCGCGTGAACATCTCCAGGAGCACCGAGTGCTGCACCCGGCCGTCGATCACGCGGGCGCTGCCGACGCCGTTGCGCACGGCGTGCAGGCACCCGGCCATCTTCGGCACCATGCCGTCGGCCAGATCCGGAAGGATTGCTTCCAGTTCGCTGGCGCTGAGCCTGCTGATGACCTCGTCGCTGTGCGGCCAGTTCGCGTACAGGCCCTCGACGTCGGTGAGGAAGACCAGCGTGTGCGCGTTCAGGGCGGCGGCGACCGCGGCGGCCGCGGTGTCGGCGTTCACGTTGTAGATGTGGTGGTCGTCCACGCTGCGCGCCACCGGGGATATCACCGGAATGCGGCCGTCCGCGAGCAGGGCCTCCACGGCGCCGGGGTTCACCCCGACGATCTCGCCGACGCGGCCGATGTCGACCTTCTCGCCCGTGTCGTCCACCGGCCAGTGCTTGATGGCGGTCATGGTGTCCGCGTCCTCGCCGGTGAGGCCGACCGCGAGCGGGCCGTGCTGGTTGATCAGGCCCACCAGCTCGCGCTGCACCTGGCCCGCGAGCACCATCCGGACGACGTCGACGGCCTCCGGGGTGGTGACCCTCAGGCCCGCCTTGAACTCGCTCTCGATGCCGTGCAGCTGCAGGGCCTTGCTGATCTGCGGGCCGCCGCCGTGGACGACGACGGGCTTCAGGCCGGCGTGCCGCAGGAAGACGACGTCGTGCGCGAAGGCCGCCTTGAGCTCGTCGTCGATCATGGCGTTGCCGCCGAACTTGATGACGCAGATCATGCCCTGATGGCGGTTCAGCCAGGGGAGCGCGTCCATCACGGACTGCGCCTTGACCAGTGCGGGGTGCTCGTGGGTCGCGATCCTCATGACGAGTACGCGCTGTTCTCGTGGACGTACTCGGACGTCAGGTCGTTGGCCCACAGCGTGGCGGACTCGCTGCCCGCCGCCAGGTCCGCGGTGATGACGACCTCTCGCCCCCGCATGTCGACCGACGTGCGGTCCGCGCCGATGGAGCCGTCCTTGCAGACCCAGACGCCGTTGATGGCGACGTTCAGACGGTCGGGCTCGAAGGCCGCGGAGGTGGTGCCGATCGCGGAGAGCACCCGGCCCCAGTTGGGGTCCTCGCCGTGGATGGCGCACTTCAGGAGGTTGTTGCGGGCGATGGAGCGCCCGGCCTCCACGGCGTCGTCCTCGGTGACGGCGTTGATGACGTCGATGCGGATGTCCTTCGACGCACCCTCCGCGTCGCCGATCAGCTGGCGCGCGAGGTCCTCGCACACGGTGCGCACGGCGTCGGCGAACGGCCCGAACTCCGGGACCGTGCCGGACGCGCCGGAGGCGAGAAGGAGCACGGTGTCGTTGGTGGACATGCAGCCGTCGGAGTCGACCCGGTCGAAGGTCACACGGGTCGCCGCGCGCAGCGCCTTGTCCAGGGTCTTGCTGTCCAGGTCGGCGTCGGTGGTGAGGACCACGAGCATGGTGGCGAGGCCCGGGGCGAGCATGCCCGCGCCCTTGGCCATGCCGCCGACGGTCCAGCCGTCGCCCTCGACGACCGCCGTCTTGTGCACGCTGTCCGTCGTCTTGATGGCGACGGCGGCCTGCTCGCCGCCGTCCGCCGACAGGGCCGCGGCGGCCGCGTCGACGCCCGGCAGGAGCTTGTCCATCGGCAGGCGTACGCCGATGAGCCCGGTGGAGGCCACCGCGACCTCTCCCGCGCGCTGGCCGAGGGTCGCGGCCACCTTCTCCGCCGTGGCCCGCGTGTCCTGGAAGCCCGCGGTGCCCGTGCAGGCGTTGGCGCCACCGGAGTTGAGGACGACGGCGCTCACCGAGCCGCTCCGGATGACCTGCTCGCTCCACACCACGGGAGCGGCCTTCACGCGGTTCGCGGTGAAGACGCCCGCCGCCGCACGGCGCGGGCCGTTATTCACGACCAGGGCCAGATCCGGATTTCCGTTGCTTTTGATTCCGGCCGCGACGCCCGCGGCCGTAAAACCTTGTGCTGCCGTGACGCTCATGGCGCTGCTACTCCTAGAGTGGAAGTTCCCCGGTTGCCCGGGAAGGCCGAGGGGGACCACCGGCAATGGCATGGTCCGAGCTGCCCCATTCCCCGCTGCCCCATTCCTCGATTCTGGCGGCAGGGCACCGGAAATCGACAACTCCCCGCCGATCCCTGCGCATTGACCGCACGCGTCGCCGGCTTTCCGGCTCACCGACGCGTCAGCGGCATCCGGGAGCGGGAGGGCGAAATGCCCCGTGCGACCGGCGGACCGCCGGACGTGACCGCCCGACAACCCGCAACAAACTACAGGTAATCCCGGGCTTCCCGCACCGGCGCTGTCCTGTCCACAGGACATGCGCGCGCCATGACCGCGGTTCTGTCGCGAGTGGCCACGGCGACCTGGGCCGATTTCCACGGGATCCTGTTCCCGTACTCGCGTCCCGGTTCCCGTACGCACTGCCCGGTTCCCGTACTCGCTTCCCGTACTCGCTTCCCGTCACCCGCGCGGATTTCACGGCGGGGCAATATGAACCACTGCCGCCGCCGGGCCAATTCCCCGGACCTCCCCGCAGGCCTGGACGCAGGGGCCCGCGCGAACGACAATGGCGAGGCCGACGCTCTGCCCGCGGGCGGCGACGGACAACAGACCTTTGGAAATGGAGTGCCCATGAGCAGCAACCCGTTCGACGACGCGGATGGCCGTTTCTACGTCCTGGTGAACGACGAGGAGCAGCACTCCCTGTGGCCGTCGTTCTCCGAGGTCCCGGCCGGCTGGAGGGTCGCGTTCGGCGAGGCGAGCCGTCAGGAGTGCCTGGACTACGTGGAGCAGAACTGGACCGACCTGCGGCCCAAGAGCCTGCGTGACGCGATGGCGGCCGACAGCGCCGCGTGAGCCCCACAGCGGGTCACTGACCACGGAAGGCGGGCCCCGGAGCAC
>NZ_JBHYJH010000220.1:0-12248 GCF_042740445.1 Streptomyces sp. NPDC059003
CCCCCGCTCATCGCCGCTCCGCGGCTCGTCCTCAAGCGCCGGACGGGCTAGTACCAGCCCGTCCGGCGCTTGAGAGGTCAAGAGTCAGTCCTTGTGGCAGCCGACCAGTTCCGCGCTCGTCGGCTTCTCCGTCGTGCGGAGGGTGACGGACTTGTCGACGCGGGACTCGTTCTCGTCGAAGCGGAAGTCCGCGCGGCCGACCTCGGCGCCGCTCTCGGCCTGGGCGCGCACGGTGCAGTAGCCGTTCGCGTCGGCGTCCTTGCGCACTTCCAGGTGGATTTTGACGCTCTTGTCCGAGGGGTCGAACGTGATGATCGTGCCGCTGATCTTCGACCCGGCGATGGAGTCGTATCCGAACCAGCCGACGACGACGAGGACGCAGACGCCCAGGACCGCGCCCAGGATCTTCAGCTTGCGGTCGGCGCGCTCGTCGGCCGAGCGCGAGCGGCCGTAGCGGCCCTCGGGAAGCCGCTTGATGTCGCCGCCGCTCACCGCGGTCATGATCGTCCTCCAGGGGAGTGGGGATGCCGGAATTTTCCGCCCCCCGGTTCCGTCACTATAGAAGCCGCCCATTGCACTGGATGACCGAGGGCGCCCCAATTCACCGAGGATCGAGTCTTGACTGAGCAGCTGCGACTGATGGCCGTGCACGCCCACCCTGACGACGAGTCGAGCAAGGGCGCGGCCACCATGGCCAAGTACGTGTCCGAAGGGGTGGACGTGCTCGTCGTGACCTGCACGGGCGGCGAGCGCGGCGACATTCTCAACCCCAAGCTCCAGGGTGACGCCTACATCCAGGAGCACATCCACGAGGTGCGCAAGAAGGAGATGGACGAGGCGCGCGAGATCCTCGGCGTCAAGCAGGAGTGGCTGGGCTTCGTGGACTCCGGTCTGCCGGAGGGCGACCCGCTGCCGCCGCTGCCGGAGGGCTGCTTCGCGCTCGAGGACGTGGACAAGGCGGCCGGAGAGCTGGTCAAGCAGATCCGCTCGTTCCGCCCCCAGGTGATCACCACGTACGACGAGAACGGCGGCTATCCGCACCCCGACCACATCATGACCCACAAGATCTCGATGGTGGCCTTCGAGGGCGCGGCGGACGCGGAGAAGTACCCGGAGAGCGAGTTCGGCCCGGTCTTCACGCCGCAGAAGCTCTACTACAACCAGGGCTTCAACCGGCCGCGCACCGAAGCGCTGCACCAGGCCATGCTCGACCGCGGCCTGGAGTCGCCGTACGGGGAGTGGCTGAAGCGCTGGGACGAGTTCGAGCGGGTCGAGCGCACGCTGACCACGCACGTTCCGTGTGCCGACTTCTACGAGATCCGTGACAAGGCCCTGATCGCGCACGCCACGCAGATCGACCCCGACGGCGGCTGGTTCCGGGTGCCCATGGAGATCCAGAAGGAGGTCTGGCCCACGGAGGAGTACGAGCTCGCGAAGTCCCTCGTCGATACGTCGCTCCCGGAGGACGACCTCTTTGCGGGTATCCGGTAGGCCTGAGGGACAATGCCAGACATGAGCGCAAGCGTGAGTCTGGCAGTGACGCACCTCGTCCCCCTCGCGGAAGAGGTGGACAAGAACAAGGTGACCCCTGGGGTTCTCGGGTTCATCGTCTTCGCGGTGATGGCCCTCGCGGTGTGGCGCCTGATGAAGTCGATGAACCGCCACATGGGGAAGGTCGACTTCAAGGAGGCGCCGGATCCGCGGGGTCCGCGGGGCGCGGAATCCGACGGGGCCGTGGGTTCCGTGGACGCCGAGGTCAAGCGGAGCTAGGCGCTCCGCGGGCGCCGTGGTTCGTTGGCTGCGGGCGTTGCGGGTTCTTTGCTGCGGGCGCGTTGGGGCTGGTCGCGCAGTTCCCCGCGCCCCTTCGGGGCGCTACAGCCCCCGCTACAGTCATCGAGCCCCGTTACCGCGAGTGGTCCGCCAGTGACAGCAATAGGTGGGCCGACTCCGGGCGCAGGTGGTCCGAGTGGGCGCCGGCCGGGCCGTGGCCGTGTACGAAGACCCGGCCCGCGTCGACGCTGACGAAGCGGTGGTCCAGGGCGTCGTGCGGATAGGCGTCGTCCGGGTCCCGCATGCGGATGCCGGACACCGGCGCGGGCGCGGTGCCGATCCCCGCGTACCCGATGCCCGCGCGCTTCTCCGCGCGCAGGTGCCAGAACCCGGTGGCCCGGTCGGCCCCTGAGTACGTGGCGACGACCGGGCCGCGCAGCGGTGCCCCCGCGAGCGCGGTGAACGTCACGGCGAAGGCGTCGCGCGGCGCCGCCATCTGCAGCAGCAGCATCGAGTCCACGGTGAACGGCCGCCCCGGCGGCGCGGGCACGCTCCAGCCGAGGGTGCCGCCGGGCTCCCCGGCCGCCCACTGCACCGCCTCGCACAGCAGGCGGCAGCCGAAGGAGTGCCCGACGAGGTGCAGATACGCCCCGCCGCGGCTCGCCAGGACCGGCGCCGCGCGCGGGTCGTCCCGGTGGGCGTCCAGATAGCCGAGCAGCTGCCCGATGACGCTCGCCGCGTGCCCTTCGGCGCCCATGGCGTGCGCACGGTCCCGGATGCGGCGGTAGCCGCCGAGGGACGGCCAGGAGCGCGACGGCCAGCGGACGAGGACGGGCCACGGCGCGAAGTCCCGGAGGCGCGGATAGAGGTCCTTCCGGCGCGCGTGCTGGCGCGCCACGAGGCCCAGCAGGGTGGCGAGCGCGTTCCGGGACGACTGCGGCGACGTCTGCCAGCCATGGACGTACACGACGATGTCCGTCGCCCACGGCGGCGGGGTGAGCCGCGCCGCGAAGTGGTCGCGGAGGCCGGGCGGCGGCACCGGGCGCGGCCCGGACCGCGTGGGCCGCAGCGGCCACCCCGACTCGTCGAGATCGATGGTCGTGATCGGCAACGGCCCTTCTCCATGGGTGGGTTCGCGGGTCACGCGGTGCGCCTCAGGCGGCTGTCCATGCCGCTGTGCAGGGCGTACGCGAAGCCCAGCGGGTTGCGGCAGGTGTCGGCGAAGTGCCGGGCCAGGTCGTGGGCGATGGCGCCCGCGGTCTCCTCGCCCGCCAGATAGCGGGTGACGAAGGCCAGCGCGTACTCGGCGGCGAACCGCTGCGGCATCTCGACCTGCGGCCCGAGGATCCCTGAGGCCCCCGCGTCGAACAGGGCCCGGCCCAGGTACGCCAGGTCCGCGTTGCCGGGCAGCCCCGCGTAGCAGGCGTTGAGCAGCACGAACGGCCGGAACGGCACGCAGGCGTGCGCGGGCGGGCGGTGGGCGCGCAGCAGATAGCCGTCGATGGGCAGCTGGTCGCTCAACTTCAGGACGAGGTAGGGGGGTTCGTCGATGCTCGGAGTGAAGCTGCCGTGGCACCAGAAGTACATCAGCTGCTCGTCGAGGGTGCGGTCCCGCAGGGCGCGCTCCAGTTCGGCGCGGGTGGTGCGCTCCACGAAGGCGGAGCCCGCGGCGAGCGCGGCGGCGACGTCGGCGGCCCGGGTGGCGCCTTCCGCGTCGATGCCGATGTCGTGGTTCAGGCTGACGGCGGGGGCGTCGCGGGGAGGCGGCTCGCGGTCGTCGGCGAGCTGTGCGTAGGCGCTGCCGCCGGTCTGCTCGATCTGGTGCCGGTAGCCGAGGAAGCGGCCGAGCACCTCCTCGAGGGGCTGGGCGTCCGGCGCGTCCGCGGGGGCCGGGAGGCAGAGCATCGGCCACGGCAGGAACAGGTCGGAGTGGAAGCGGACCCGCAGCGGTGCGTCGCTGTCCAGCGCGTTGGCCAGGAACCCGCGGAACAGCTTCAGCTCCCCGCCCTCGCCCCCGAGCAGCACGTCGAAGAGCAGCTGGGCGCCGTCCAGGGCGAGCCGGCCGAGCGCGGCGCGCAGCTCGGCCTCGGGCTCGTCGGTGAGGTCGACGCGGTCGGTGTACGGCTGCCCCGTGCCGCGCGGACGGCCGTGGGCGTCGACCGGTCGCAGCGACACGAACTCGTCGTTCCACACCTGCCGGAGCCGCGCGGCGGCGCGCCGCACCTCGCCCGGCCGCACGTTCAGGGTCACCTCGTGCTCGTGCCCGCTGATCGACGGCACCGCGGGCCCGTACATCCGCGCCCGTACGCACTCGTCGTCGCGGCGCGCGTCGAAGCCGACGACGAGGTCGGGGTGGCGGACGACGTCGTGGCGGGGGAGGCGGGTGAAGCCGTGGCTGGGGTCCTGGAGGATCCGGGTCGGGAGCTCGTGGGCCATGGCGGTCAGGCCCTCCGGGCGGCTTCGGGCGACCTGGTGGTCCGCGGGCCGTCGTCGCCCTCGACGACGTCGATGTACGCCTCGACCTCCTGGAGGACGGTCGCCGTGTCGTAGTGCTCGACGGTGAACAGGAGCCGGTGGCGCCCGGACCGGTGCGGGGTGAACAGGAACTCGGCGGCGTCCGCAGCGCGGGCGGACGGCCTGAGGGTCACGGCGTGGGCGGGCTCGACGTCGGCGCGGGTGAGCGGGGCCGCGCGCACGGTGAGCCAGGGGAGGTCGGCGGCGCCCGCCCAGGCGTGGTCGGGGCCCGGCTCGACGCGCAGGGCGACGCGAGCGGCGGTGCCGGCCAGGGAGCGGTCGTCGAGGAGGGTCACGCGGACGCGGGAGCGGGCGGCGGGGAAGAGGGCGCCCGCGTCGAAGAACGTGCCCGGCTCGGGGATGGTGAGGCGGGCGGTGAGGGGGATGGGGGAGGAGGGGTGGGGTGCGGGGGAGTCGAGGGTCTGGTGCCGGGAGGTGGCCCAGTGCGCGCCGGAGGTGTCGTCGAGGGTCTCGAACGCGATCCGGGCCGTGGTGTAGAGCTGGTCCAGGTCGTCGGACCCGAGTGCGCGGCCCTGCCGCCGCCGCACCTCCGCCAGCTCCAGGGTGCCCCAGGCGGCGCCATGGGGGCAGGGGACCCGGAGGAAGGTGGACGTCGCGGACCGGAGTCGGACGTCGGCCCCGTCGAGCCGTGAGCGCGCCCGGTCGGCCGAGGACAGCAGGGCCCGGTAGTGCCGTGCCCACGCGGTCCCCAGGGCGTCGGGGATCTCCAGGAAGGACTGTTCCGCGTCGCGGATCAGCTCGGCGGCCGCCGCGGGGTGGCCGGACTCGGCATGGGTGAGGGCCAGATACAGCAGGGTCCAGGCCTTGCCCCGCTCGTCCCGGTTCGAAAGGTGCAGCTTGAGCGCCGTGTCGAACCCGCGCACCGCCTCCGCGTGATCGCCGTGCAGCAGCCGCACCTTGCCGAGCTCGGTCTCCGACCACGCCTGGCCCCGGCACTCGCCGAGGCCGACGAACATGTGCCGGGCGTGCTCCAGATGCTTGCGCGCCTCCTCCAGATCGCCGCGCAGCAGCCGCAGCCGTCCGTAGTGGTGGACCGCCCAGGCCTCCCCGCACGCGTCCCCGCGCACCTGGTGCGTCTCCACGGCGCTGCGCAACAGCCGGTCCACGCCCCGGAGCTGCCCCTGGTCGCACAGGATCGCGGCGCGGGTGTGCAGGACCCAGCCGTTCGGTACGTCACCGGACGCGATGTCGAGCATGTCGGCGGTGTCGGCCAGCGAGCCCGCGTGGTGCAGGGAGACCGCCAGTTCGAGCGCGGCCCGGCGGGTGCCGAGGTGCGCCAGTGCCTCGGCGGCGTCCAGCGGGCCGCCGGTGTCCCTGACGGTGACGGCCGCGATGACTATCACGGGCTCCCAGCTCCCGGTGGCGTGCCAGAGGGTCTGCTTCAGGCGCAGAAGCTTGAACAGGCCGGTCCTGCCGGTGAAGTGGGGCTCAAGGCGTTCGAGCAGTTCCATGGCTCTGGGCCACGCGGAGCCCAGGAGGCGGCCCGCCAGATCGACGCAGGCGTCACCGGTGTCCCGTGGGTCCACCACGCCGTCGAGCACGGCGTTGGCCAGGATCTCGTCCAGGGGCGGCCCGTCCTCCGCGTGACGGGTCCGGTACGGCCGGAACCCGTCGTGCCGCGTCTGCTGGAGCAGCTCGCCGGCGCGCAGTTCCAGGAAGGCCTCCAGCAACTGCTTGCGGGAGGTGCGGCCGTACGCGCCGAGGGCCACCGCCACCGCCGCGTTGACCTCGTCGCCCCGCCACTCTTCGAGCGCGTCCAGCAGGGCCGAGGCCAGCGGGCCGACGGTCCCGGGGCGGACGGCCGGCGCTCCGCGCCCGGGTTCGGACGTCACGAGGATCCGGGAACCCGTAGCGAAGAGCCAGTCGGACATGTGCTCCACGTCGATGTCGGGTGCCCCTGCGGGCGCGCAGTCGAGCACCACCAGGAACCGGCGCTGCGCGAGGACTTCGCGGCACACATCCCGGAGCACATCGGCCAGCCGGTCCGGCTCGGCCAGCGGCATCTCGTACAGACGAGCCAGCGACGTCACGTCCGGCAGCGCCGCAAGGATCCGCAGGAGCACGAACTCCGGCGCCAGGTCGGCCCGCCCCACCGGCACCCACCGCACGATGAACTTCCCCGCCGCGAGCCGCGCGAGCCGGACCGCGAAAGAACGGGACCGGGCGCCGTGCAGCTCAAGGAACGGGGAACCCGCGTCGGACTCGATGAACGCGCGCAGCTCGGGCGGCAGCCCGCCCCCGATGAGGGGCCACCCCGGCAGTTCGGGATCGTCAGGCAGCCAGTCCTCGCCCATCGGCACCCTCCCCCCGCGGCCCGCGGCCTCGTCGACTCCCCACTATCCCCGCCTCATTGAGGCGCCGACACCGAAACCCCCATGATCTCCCGGGCGTGCCGGTTCGGCGTCATCCCGAGCCGCCACGCCTGCCAGCCCGCGTCCAGCTCGGCGCCCCGCTCCAGGAACAGCGCGTACGCGTCCACGTACTCGTCGAGCTTGCCGTCCCGCAACGGATGCTTCGTACGGGTGAGTTGGGCGAGCTCCTCCTGGGCGACGGCGACGCCGATCTCCCAGCCGCCGGGGGACGCGTACGGCAGGAGCGAGGCGCGCAGGAAGTGGGCCCAGTCCTCGCCGCGCCGGTCGCCGTAGGAGGCGTAGAGGGAGATGGCCTCGTCGCAGAGGGACAGCGCGGCCTGCGTGCGGCCGTTGCCCGCGTCGACGACCGCGAGCTCCAGGCACGTCCACGCCTCGCCGTGCGCGACGCCGATGCGCTGGAAGTCGGCGCGCGCGTCCATCAGGAGCTGCCGGGCGAAGCCGGAGTTGCGCAGGGAGCCGGTCTGCGCGGCCCGCTGGTCGCGGGTGACGCGGGCGGAGTGGTGGCGGGCGCAGGCCAGGCCGTAGACGTCCCGCATGCGCGAGAACATGGTGCGGGACCGCTCCAGGTCGCGCACGGCCTGGTCCAGGTCACCGGCCTCCTCCAGGGCCTGGCCCAGGTAGTACAGGGACCAGGCCTCGCCGCGCGCGTCCTCGTTGTCGCGGTGCCGCGAGACCGCCTGGCGCAGGCCGTCGACGGCCGGTGCCGGGTCACCGGCGACCAGGCGGGCCCGCGCCAGCTGGGTGAGGGCCCACGCCTCGCCGCGGGCGTCACGGGTGCGGCCGTACAGGTCGAGGGCGCGGCGCAGCTCGGTCTCCGCGCGCGGTACGTCGCCCATGCGCAGGCAGACCTGGCCGAGCTGGAAGTGCGCCCAGGCCTCGCCGTGCACGGACTCGCTGTCGCGGTGCAGGGTCAGGGCGGTGGTCAGCATGTCCTGGGCCTCGGAGAGCCGGGAGCGGTCGCGTTCGACGGCGGCGAGGGCGTGCAGGGTCCACGCGCGGTCGCCCGCGAGCTCGTCGGCGACCTGGAGGTCGAGGGCCTCGCGCAGGCGGGCCGCGGCCTCGGTGAGGTTGCCCTGGTGGTGCAGGGTGATGCCGAGGGAGCCGAGCGCGCGGGCGGCCCCCGCGTCCTGGTGCGCCGCGAAGTACAGGTCGACGACGGACGACAGCGTCGAGCGCGCCTGGTCGAGCTCGCCGAGGTGGCGGGCCGCGATGCCGGTGCGCCACTTCACGCTGCGCCCGAGCAGGCCCTGGTCCACGGACTGCGCCAGCTCGCTGATCTCGCCCAGGCGGTAGAGGTCGCCGCGCAGCAGGCAGTAGTCGCACAGCGCGCCGAGCAGGTCGAGCACGGCCTGCTGGTCGACGCCCTCGGCGTGCCGCAGCGCCGCCGTGATGAAGCTGGACTCGTCGTCGAGCCAGCGCAGGGCGGCGTCGAGGGAGGTGAAGCCGTGCTGCCCGAAGCGGTCGGCGCGCGTGGACGTCTTGCCGTCGACGAGGCGGATCACCGAGTCGGCGAGCTCGCCGTAGCTGACGATGAGACGTTCCTGCGCGGCGCTGCGCTCACCGGGCTCCTCCTCGTCGGCGAGGCGGGCCTGGGCGAAGGAGCGCACCAGGTCGTGCAGGCGGTAGCGGCTGCCGCGCACGTGGTCGACGAGGCCCGCGCGGGACAGGGCGGTCAGCTGCCGGGTCGCCTCCTGCTCGTCGGTGGCGAGCAGCGCGGCCGCCGCGGCCGCGCCCAGCGAGGCGCGCCCGGCCAGCGCGAGCCGCCGCAGCAGGCGGCGCGCGGGCTCGGGCTGGTCGGTGTAGCGCAGCCACAGGGCCCGCTCCACCGGCTCGACGGGCCCGTACGCGGCGAGGTCGGCGGTGAGCTGCTCGGGCGTGCGCGGCCCGAGCGCCGAGCCCGCGGCGCGCAGCGCGAGCGGCAGGCCCCCGCACAGGTCCCGGAGCCGGTCGAGGGACTGCGCGTCGTACGGCTCCGGCAGGTCCTCGGCGGCCTGCCGGATGAGCTGTTCGGCGCCCGCCGTGTCCAGGGCCTCCACCGGCAGGTGGTGCACCCACGCGGGCAGGTCGGCCGGCAGGTCGAGGGGCTTGCGGGTGGTGACGAGGACGAGGCTGTCGGAGCGCTCCGGCACGAGCGTGCGGACCTGCTCGGCGTCGCTCGCGTCGTCGAGCACGACCACCACCTCCAGGCCCGTCAGATGCTGGTGGTACAGCTCGCTGAGCCGCCTGACCTGCTGCTCCGGCGTGGCCCGCTCCCGGAAGAGCAGCTGCTCGCGGGGCGCGCCCAGGCGGTTGAGCAGATGCAGCAGGGCGTCCCGCGTCGACAGCGGCGGCGTGTCGGGGCTCTCGCCCCGCAGGTCCACCAGGCACGCCCCGCGGAACTGGTCGCGCAGATCGTGCACGGCCCGCACCGCGAGCGCCGAACGGCCCGACCCGGACGCGCCGTGCAGCATCACGACCGTCGGCTTCGTCTGGGTGCTCGCGCGCGCCGCGTGCACCCACTGCGCGATCCGGCCGAGCTCGGCCCGGCGCCCCGCGAACTCCCCTTCCGGCTCCGGAAGCTGCTTGAAGGACTGCTCCAGGACGGTACGCCGTCGCGCCGCCGCGCTCTTGTCGGTGCCGCGCAGCTGCGGCGCGGCCGCCTTCTGCCCACCGAGTCCGCCGAGTCCGCCGCGCCCGCCGCGCCCCGACCGGCCGCCGACCCCGCCGCCGGACGCGGCGGTGAGCACCCGCTGCTGGTCGAGGAACGGCCGGATGCCGCGCACCTCCAGGGCCGTCAGCCACGCGAGCCGCAGCTGCTCGGGCCCGCCGGGCTGGCTGACGGCGCCCGCGTGCCGGTGCGCGGCCGGCACGTGCGCCGCCGTCACCTTCAGGACGGTCGCGGCCAGGCCCGCCACCGCGACGGCACCGCCCGCGCCGAGCGCCGTGCCGCCGTCCGTG
This sequence comes from Streptomyces sp. NPDC059003, assembly GCF_042740445.1. Taxonomy (NCBI): domain Bacteria; kingdom Bacillati; phylum Actinomycetota; class Actinomycetes; order Kitasatosporales; family Streptomycetaceae; genus Streptomyces; species Streptomyces sp. NPDC059003. Next base: position 9,615 of record NZ_JBHYJH010000220.1, read on the forward strand.
CCGAGCACCAGGTCCGCCACGCACGCGGCGACCGCGGCGACCGCCGCGACGAGCAGGGGAGTCCCGGCCGCCTCCTTCGCGTACCGCTGGCCGAACGTCAGCTGCCCGGCCGCCGCCTCGTCCAGGGCCCGCGTGTACGCCTCGTACTCCTCCGCGGCCGTCCGTTCCATGGCGTCCAAGGAGCCGCGGGCCCGCGAGAGCAGCACGCTCCCGTCGGTGCGTCCGCCGGTGCGCCGGACCTCTTCCTCGACGGCCCGTGCCAACAGCCGCTCGGCTTCGGCCCGATGGCTGTCCCGCATGTGGTCCCCCTCCGAGAGCGACACGTCTGCCCGTACGACTTGCCCGTACGACGTCCGGGTACGTGCCCACGTACCCCCGCTGTGCACGTGTCCCCATACCCGAAGTGACCTCTTGCATGTACGTGTCAGTGTCCTGCGTACGCGCGGTCGGCGCGAGCAGATCGGCGCGGCGGGCACGGGTGCGCGAGGATGGCCCCATGCCGAACCGACTGGCCCACGAGACGTCCCCCTACCTCCTCCAGCACGCCGACAACCCCGTCGACTGGTGGCCGTGGTCGGCCGACGCGTTCGCCGCCGCCCGCGAGCGCGGCGTTCCCGTCCTGCTGTCCGTCGGATATGCGAGCTGCCACTGGTGTCATGTGATGGCCCACGAGTCCTTCGAGGACGAGGCGACCGCCGCCCTGATGAACGAGCACTTCGTGAACATCAAGGTGGACCGCGAGGAGCGCCCCGACGTGGACGCCGTCTACATGGAGGCCGTCCAGGCCGCGACCGGCCAGGGCGGCTGGCCCATGACGGTCTTCCTGACGGCCGACGCGGAGCCGTTCTACTTCGGCACCTACTTCCCGCCGGAGCCGCGCCACGGCATGCCGTCCTTCCGGCAGGTCCTCGACGGCGTCCACAAGGCGTGGACGGACCGGCACGACGAGGTCACCGAGGTCGCCGCGAAGATCACCCGCGATCTGGCGGAGCGTCAACTGGCGTACGGGGACGACCAGCGGCCCGGCGCCGACGACCTCACCAAGGCGCTGCTCGGGCTCACCCGGGACTACGACGCGACCCACGGCGGCTTCGGCGGCGCCCCCAAGTTCCCGCCGTCCATGGTCATCGAGTTCCTGCTGCGCCAGTACGCCCGCACCGGCTCCGAGGGCGCCCTGCAGATGGCCGCCGACACCTGCGAGCGCATGGCGCGCGGCGGCATCTACGACCAGCTCGGCGGCGGCTTCGCCCGCTACTCCGTCGACCGGCAGTGGGTGGTGCCGCACTTCGAGAAGATGCTGTACGACAACGCGCTGCTGTGCCGTGCGTACGCCCACCTGTGGCGGGCGACAGGCTCCGACTTGGCGCGGCGGGTCGCGTTGGAGACGGCCGACTTCATGGTCGGTGAACTGCGCACCGCCGAGGGCGGGTTCGCCTCCGCGCTCGACGCGGACAGCGCGGACGCCTCGGGTGCCGTGAAGGAGGGCGCGTACTACGTCTGGACGCCCGCCCAGCTGCGCGACGTCCTGGGCGAGGCCGACGCCGGGCTCGCCGCCGCGTACTACGGCGTGACCGACGAGGGCACCTTCGAGGAGGGCGCGTCCGTCCTCCAACTCCCGCAGAGCGACGGCTTCGTGGCCGACGCCGACCGCGTCGCCTCCGTCCGGGAACGGCTGCTCGCCGCCCGCGCCGAGCGGCCCGCGCCCGGCCGCGACGACAAGGTCGTCGCCGCGTGGAACGGGCTCGCGATCGCCGCGCTCGCCGAGACCGGCGCCTACTTCGAACGGCCCGACCTGGTCGCCGCCGCCGTCGGCGCCGCCGATCTGCTCGTCCGCGTCCATCTGGACGACCGGGCGCGGCTCGCCCGCACCTCCAAGGACGGCCACGTGGGCGCCAACGCCGGAGTCCTCGAGGACTACGCGGACGTCGCCGAGGGCTTCCTGACGCTCGCGTCCGTGACCGGGGAAGGCGTGTGGCTGGACTTCGCGGGCCTGCTCCTCGACCACGTCCTCGTGCAGTTCGTCGACGAGGAGAGCGGCAACCTGTACGACACCGCCGCCGACGGGGAGCGGCTCATCCGGCGGCCCCAGGACCCGACGGACAACGCGGCGCCGTCCGGGTGGACCGCGGCGGCCGGGGCGCTGTTGGCGTACGCGGCGCACACCGGTGCCGGGCCGCACCGGCGTGCCGCCGAGCGGGCCCTCGGCGTCGTCAAGGCTCTCGCGCCGCGGGCGCCGCGGTTCATCGGGCATGGGCTTGCCGTTGCGGAGGCCGCGCTTGACGGTCCCCGTGAGGTGGCGGTGGTCGGTGAGGTGGGTGGGCCGCTGCATCGGGTGGCGCTCCTGGCCACGGCTCCCGGTGCCGTGGTCGCCGTCGGGCCCGGCGACGGGGAGCTTCCGCTGCTCGCGGGGCGGTCGGCGGTGGACGGCCGCGAAGCGGCGTACGTGTGCCGTGGCTTCGTCTGCGACCGCCCCACGACGGACCCGGCCGACCTGGCCGCGACCCTGACCCACCCGTAACAGTCCACCAGGGTCCGATCTCTCCCCACCCACCCGCCCTTCCCCGGCTCCGCCGCTCGGCTGGGGCTTCGCCCCTTTCCCCCTTTGTCGCCGCTCCGCGGCTCGTCCTCAAACGC
>NZ_JBHYJH010000221.1:0-10895 GCF_042740445.1 Streptomyces sp. NPDC059003
ACCACCCCCCTGACCAAAACCGCCGGACGGGCTGAATTTTTCAGCCCGTCCGGCGTTTGAGGACGAGGGGCGGGGTGGGGGAAAACTCACCGCCTACTATCTGTTCATGACAGACCTCGGCAGCGGAAAGACGACCCCCCGGTGGGCCCCCGGCGACCACATCCTGTGGCGCTACCGTGCGAACGGCGGCGACACCGCCCACATCTGCCGGCCCGTCACCGTCGTCGAGGACAGCGAGACCCTCCTGGCCGTCTGGCTGGCCCCGGGCACGGAGTGCGTGAAACCGGTCCTCGCGGACGGCACCCCGGTGCACGAGGAACCCCTCGCCACCCGGTACACCAAGCCGAGGACGACCCGCCGCGACCACTGGTTCGGCACGGGCGTCCTGAAGCTGGCCCGCCCCGGGGAGCCCTGGTCGGTGTGGCTGTTCTGGGAGCCGGGGTGGCGGTTCAAGAACTGGTACGTGAACCTGGAGGAGCCCCGCACGCGCTGGGCGGGCGGCGTGGACTCCGAGGACCACTTCCTGGACATCTCCGTACGCCCGGACGGCTCGTGGCGCTGGCACGACGAGGACGAGTTCGAGCAGGCGCGCAGGGCGGGTCTGATGGACGAGGAGAAGGCGGCGGAGGTCCGGCGGGCGGGGAGCGCCGCGGTGGCGGCGATCCGCGCGTGGGCGCCGCCGTTCGGGGACGGCTGGCAGGACTGGCGCCCGGATCCGTCCTGGCGCATTCCCGTCCTGCCGCGTGACTGGGACCGCACGCCCGCGCATGTGTCGCCATGAGACCCTTGGTGCACCACCGTGGTTCAAACGTAGGATCGTCCTCCGCAAGGGCGCACAGCAACAACTCCTCGTGCCCTCGCGCGGCCTGACAGGATGTCATCAAGGAGCGGCTGAACGTGAGCGAGGATTACGGAGCGCATGGCGTCCGCGACCGCGCGGGCCAGGCCGAGGCGTTCGACGCGATCGGCGCGGCGTACGACGTCGCGTTCCCGCACAAGGAGGGCCAGGTCGCGGCCGGAAACCGCCTCGCCGCCGAACTTCCGCGCGGCGCGCGCGTCTTGGACGTGGGGTGCGGCACGGGCCTGCCCACGGCCCGTCAGCTCACCGACGCGGGGCACACGGTCGTGGGTGTCGACCTGTCAGCCGGAATGCTGGATCTCGCGCGCAAGAACGTGCCGCCGCCCGCCGCCGAATTCCGCCGCGTGGACCTCGCGGACCTGCGGCTCGACGGCGAAGGTCAGGGCGCTGTGGGGCAGTTCGACGGGATCGCGTGTTTTTTCGCGCTGTTGATGCTGCCCCGTGAGGAGATACCGTCTGCTCTTCGGCTGCTGCGGTCGCTCCTCAGACCCGGCGGCCTGCTCGCCCTTTCGATGGTCGAGGCCGACCTGGACGACGCGGCGATTCCGTTCCTGGGGCACACGATCCGGGTATCCGGTTACCTGCGGGACGAACTGCGGCAGGTCGTGCGGGACGCCGGTTTCGACATCGCCCACGAGGAGTCGTACGCGTACGCCCCGGCGAGCACCGACGCACCACCTGAGCACCAGTTATTCCTGCATTGCCGACGCGGCTGAGCAACGCTTGGACGGCGCGCGCGGCGCGCAGCCCCGGACGGACGGATTCGAAACGCGTGACGGAGCACCTCAGCCCCTACGAGGGCCGCAAGGCACCAGTTGCCCGGCCACCCGCCCCCGCGGATCCCCGCGGGGCGCTGCTGCGTACCCCGGAGACGGAGGCACGGGGCTCCGGAGGCATGAACGCCCTGCCCGCACAGGCACGCACGGGCGAGCAGGACGCGGGCATGGGCACGGGCAGTGAGCACGCCCAGTCGTCGACGCAGGCCACGGACGGACCGGGCAGCCACCGGCCGCGCCCCGCACCCGAAGGGGTTCCGTCACAGATGGGACAGGTCGGGCAGACAGAGCAGACAGAGCAGATGGGGCAGGCGGGTCCGGACGACATCCGGGCGGGCGCCGAGCCGGCGGCCGCGGGCGCTCCCGGCGGCACGGAGCGGCGCTCGGGCCGCCCACGCCCGCCGGGCCCCGCGGCGATGCGGCGCGACGGCGACCGGCTGCGGTTCGTGGGCGCGGCGACGCGGCGCATCGCCCGCGGCATCGACCTGGACGAGATCGTGATGGGCCTGTGCCGGGCCACGGTGCCGACGTTCTCGGACGCGATCCTGGTCTATCTGCGCGACCCGCTGCCCGTCGGCGACGAGCGCCCCACCGGACCGCTGCTGCTGCGCCTGCGCCGCACGGACCGCATCCCGGAGGACCAGGACACCGACGGCGGCACGCTGCCCGCGCTCCAGGTGCAGTCGGACCTGGCGACGGCGGCCGAGCTGTGCGAGGTCCGCGTCGGCAGCGCGCTCGCCGAGGTCCTGCGCGGGGTGCGGCCGGTCTTCGCGGACGCCTCGACGGCGCTCGGCGCGCTGCCCGAACTGCTCGGCGAGGGCCGGGCGGTGCCGGGCGGCCAGCGGGCGATCCTGGCGCCGCTGCGGGGGCGGCGGCGGGTGATCGGCGCCGCCGTGTTCCTGCGCCGCCCGGACCGGCACCCCTTCGAGACCGACGACCTCCTGGTCGCCGCGCAGCTCGCCACGCACAGCGCGCTCGGCATCGACAAGGCCGTCCTGTACGGCCGCGAGGCGTACATCGCCGACGAGCTGCAGCGCACGATGCTGCCCGAGACCCTGCCGCGCGCCACCGGCGTGCGGCTCGCCTCGCGCTACCTCCCGGCCGCCGAGACCGCCCGCGTCGGCGGCGACTGGTACGACGCGATCCCGCTGCCCGGCAGCCGGGTCGCCCTGGTCGTGGGCGACGTCATGGGGCACTCGATGACGTCCGCCGCGATCATGGGCCAGCTGCGCACGACCGCGCAGACCCTCGCCGGACTCGACCTGCCGCCCCAGGAGGTCCTGCACCACCTGGACGAGCAGGCCCAACGGCTCGGCTCCGACCGCATGGCGACCTGCCTGTACGCGGTGTACGACCCGGTGTCGCACCGCATCACCATCGCCAACGCGGGCCATCCGCCGCCCGTCCTGCTGCACCTGGGCGGCCGCGCCGAGGTCCTGCGGGTGCCGCCGGGCGCGCCCATCGGCGTCGGCGGCGTCGACTTCGAGGCCGTCGAGCTGGACGCCCCGGCGGGCGCGACGCTGCTCCTGTACACGGACGGGCTCGTCGAGTCCCGCCTGCGCGACGTGTGGACCGGCATAGAGCAGCTGCGCGAGCGGCTCGCCGCGACCGCCCAGCTGACCGGGCCGGACCACCCGCCGCCCCTGGAAGCCCTGTGCGACGAGGTGCTCGACATGCTCGGCCCGGGCGACCGCGACGACGACATCGCGCTGCTCGCCGCCCGCTTCGACGGGATCGCGCCGAGCGACGTGGCCTACTGGTTCCTGGAACCGGAGGACGCCACTCCGTCGCGCGCCCGCCGTCTGGCCCGCAGCGCCCTGGAGCGCTGGGGCCTGACGGACCTCAACGACGCGGTGGAGCTGCTCGTCAGCGAGGTCGTCACCAACGCCGTGCGGTACGCGACCCGCCCGATCACGCTGCGCCTGCTCCGCACGGACGTGCTGCGCTGCGAGGTCGGCGACGACGTGCCGCAGCTGCCGCGGCTGCGCCAGGCCCGCGCGACGGACGAGGGCGGCCGCGGGCTCTACCTGGTCAACAAGCTGGCGCGGCGGTGGGGTGCCACGCGGCTGAGCACGGGGAAGGTGGTCTGGTTCGAGCTGAACCAGACCACCTGAACGGGCCGCCGGGGCGCGGCCGCGAGCGGAACGGACGAGGCGCCCGGAACCAGTGGTTCCGGGCGCCTTGGGCTGTTGGGCCCGCTCGTGGGCTACTCGTCCTCGCGTCTCGACCGGTCCGCCCGGTCGTCCGGGTCGCCGGGGCCGAACGTCGGCGAGTTCGTCGTCGGCGGGGTCGTCGGCGGCGTCGTCGGCGGCTTGGTCGAGGGGGTCGTCGGCGGCGTGGTCGGCGGCTTCGTCGTCGGGTCCGTCGGCTTCGTCGTCGGCGGCTTCGTCGTCGGCTCGTCCTTGTCGTCCGGCTCGGTGGTCGGGGCCGACGGCGTCCGCGGGGCCTGCGTGGTCGGCTCGGGCGGCGGCGCGACGCCGGCGCCCATGGTGGTGTCGAGGTCGAACTTGGCGCGCGAGCCCGTCGCCTTGAACATGTACGCCGCCCACACCTCCGCCGGGAAGCTGCCGCCGTCGACGCGCGGCTTGCCGCCCGCGCCGCGCATGGACACCTGGTCGCCGCGCTTGAACTTCCCGTCGTTCTCGGGCTGCTCGCCGAACAGGCCGACGGACGTGACCAGCTTCGGCGTGTAGCCGACGAACCAGGCCGACTTGTTGTCGTCGGACGTACCCGTCTTGCCCGCGACCTGCTGGCCCTTGCGGGTGGGCGCGTCGCGCACGGACGTCCGGGCGGTGCCGTCGTCGACCACGCCGGTGAGCACGGACGTCACGGAGTCGGCGGCGCCCCGGCTGATCGCCTCGCCGCCGATCGCCTCCGGCACGTCGACCGTGCGGTCCTTGTGCTCGACGGACTTCACGAGCTGGGGGGTGACCTTCTTGCCGTGGTTGTCGAGCGTCGCGTACGCCCCGGCCATCTCCAGCGGGCTCGCGCCCATCGAGCCGAGCGTCTGCGCGGGCACGGCAGGCAGCCCCTTGACGTCCATGCCGAGCTTGCCCGCGGTCGCGAGGACCTTGTCCATCTTCACGTCCACGCCCATCTGCGCGAAGACGGAGTTGATGGACTTGTTCATCGCGGTCTGCACGGTGACCTGGCCGTACGAGTGGCCGTCCTCGTTCGGCGGGGCGAAGCCGATCTCGCTGCCCACGACCGGGCGCTTGCTGCGGCCGCTGTAGATGGTGTTGGCCGTGATCGGCTTGCCGGACTGCGTCGTGGCGCCCTCCTCGAGGGCGGCGGCCAGGATCAGCGGCTTGAAGGTGGAGGCGGGCTGGTAGTCGGTGCGGGTCGCGTTGTTCGTGTAGTGCTTGAGGTAGTTCCGGCCGCCGTACATCGCGACGATGCCGCCGGTCTTCGGGTCCACGGACACCGCGCCCGCCTGCACGCGCGCGTCGGCCTTGCTCTTCTCCGGGTCGAGCCGGTCGTTGAGCTTCTGGTCGACGGCCTTCTCCAGCTGGCGCTGCTTCTTGGGGTCGATGTTGAGCGTGATCGTGTAGCCGCCCGCCTTGAGCTGCGCCTCCGCCTCGGACTTGGTGTAGCCCTGCTTGACGAGCTGTCCTTCGACGATCTGGTTGGCGGCCTCGATCAGATAGCCGGTCTGCCCCTTCTTCTCGGGGTCGGGCTTCGGGTCGTCCGGCACCGGGAACTTCAGGCCGTCGCGCTTGCCGGAGTCCAGCCAGCCCTCCTCGACCATGTTGTTCAGTACGTAGTTCCAGCGCTCCTTGACCAGCTTCTTGCCGGTGGGCGACGCGGCCGCCCAGTCGTAGGTGCTCGGGGACTGGAGCAGCGCGGCGAGGTAGGCGCCCTGCGCGACGTTCAGCTTCGACGCGTCGACGCCGTAGTACGCCTGGGCGGCGGCCTGGATGCCGTAGGCGCCGCGGCCGTAGTAGCTGGTGTTGATGTAGCCCGCGAGGATGTCGTCCTTGCTCTTCTCGCGGTCCACCTTCAGGGAGATGACCAGCTCCCGCAGCTTGCGGGTGACGGTCTGCTCCTGCGACAGGTAGTAGTTCTTGACGTACTGCTGGGTGATCGTGGAGCCGCCCTGCTTGCCCTTGCCGGACAGGGTGTTCAGGACGCCGCGGGTGGTGCCCTTCAGGTCGATGCCCGAGTCCTTGTAGAAGGACTTGTTCTCGGCGGCGACGAAGGTGCGCTGCACTTCCTTCGGGATCTTGTCCAGGTCGACGATCTCGCGGTTCACGTCGCCGTCGCGGGCGAGGAGCGAGCCGTCGCTGTACTTGTAGATGTTGCTCTGGAGCCTCGCGGCGGCGTTGCCCTTGGGGATGTCGACCATCAGGTAGAGGACGACGAAGCCGAGCATGCCGAGCAGGATGAAGCCGAAGAAGTAGCCGATGAGCTTCTTCCACGTGAAGAAGCGGCGTATGCCCTTGGGCTTGGGCTTGGCGGGGCGGCCACGGCGGCCCGCGCGGCGCCCGCCGCCTCCGGTTTCGCCGGAGCCGGAGCCGGAACCCGAGCCCGCCCCGCCCTCGGAAGCGCTCGCGCCCGCGGGAGCCTCGCCGGCCGGAGCGCCGGAGGCGGGTATGCCGGAGGCCGGAGTGCCGGTCCCCGACGTGCCGATGTCCGAGGTGCCCTCGGCCGGAGTGCCGGTGGCCGGGCGGCCTCGCGCTGCCCGGCGCGCACCACGCTGCCGCGCTTTTCGCTCTTCCGCTCGGCCCATGACTCTGGTTCGCTCCGCTTCTTCTCGTCAGGTCAGCTCATGAAGCTAACACCGCACCCAAGGACAAAAGCCCCTCGATCCGGTCTTTTCCGGACGTGACAATCAGCACCCGTCACAGGGGAACCCTTGCCGTCCCACCGGAATCGACTCCCCAAACACCTGAACGGTTGCCTCGCCCGCCGGCCGGAGTGACCCCCTCCACTGCTACACACTCCGCGTATACACACCACGTATACGTGGTGTGTATAGTGCTCCGCATGTCCATCGGTCACACTCTCCTCGGGCTCCTGGAATCCGGACCCCGGCATGGCTACGACCTCAAGCGCGCCTTCGACGAGAAGTTCGGGCACGACAAGCCCCTGCACTACGGCCAGGTCTACTCGACCATGTCCCGCCTGCTGAAGAACGGCCTCGTCGAGGTCGACGGCATAGAGGCGGGCGGCGGCCCCGAGCGCAAGCGGTACGCCATCACCGAGGCGGGCATCACCGATGTCCAGCGGTGGCTCGCGACGCCCGAGAAGCCGGAGCCGTACCTCCAGTCGACCCTCTACACCAAGGTCGTCCTCGCGCTCCTCACCCACCGCGACGCCGCCGACATCCTCGACACCCAGCGCGCCGAGCACCTGCGGATGATGCGCATCCTCACCGACCGCAAGCGCAAGGGCGACCTCGCCGACCAGCTGATCTGCGACCACGCCCTGTTCCACCTCGAAGCCGACCTGCGCTGGCTCGAACTGACCTCTGCCCGGCTCGGCAGGCTCGCCAAGGAGGTGCTCCCCGCATGACCCCGGCAGGCTCCCTGCTCACCGCCCACGGACTGCGCAAGGCCTACGGCCCGACCACCGCCCTGGACGGCGCCGAGTTCTCCATACACCCCGGCGAGGTCGTCGCCGTGATGGGCCCGTCCGGCTCCGGCAAGTCCACGCTGCTGCACTGCCTCGCCGGGATCGTCCGCCCCGACGCGGGCGAAATCTCGTACAACGGCCGTCAATTGACGGGCATGACGGACACCGAGCTGAGCGCGCTGCGCCGCAGCGAGTTCGGCTTCGTCTTCCAGTTCGGCCAGCTGGTGCCGGAGCTGACCTGCGTCGAGAACGTCGCCCTTCCGCTGCGCCTGAACGGCGCCAGGCGCAAGGACGCCGAGCGCACCGCCCTGACCTGGATGGAGCGCCTGGAGGTCGACGACGTGGGCGGCAAGCGGCCCGGCGAGGTCTCCGGCGGCCAGGGCCAGCGCGTCGCCGTGGCCCGCGCGCTCGCCACCAGCCCCCGCGTGATCTTCGCCGACGAGCCGACCGGAGCGCTCGACTCGCTCAACGGCGAGCGCGTGATGGAGCTCCTCACCGACGCCGCCCGGTCCGCCAACGCCGCCGTCGTCCTCGTCACCCACGAGACGCGCGTGGCCGCGTACTCCGACCGCGAGATCGTCGTACGCGACGGCAGGTCCCGCGACATGGAGCGCCTCGTATGACCCGTATGAGCAGTACGCGTACGAAGCCCGCGGCGCCGCCCGCCGGGCAGGACGCCGGACCGGCCGGACCGACGGGTGCCCGCGCCTGGGCCCGCGACCTGGCCATGGGCATCCGCTTCGCGGTCGGCGGCGGCCGCGAGGGCTGGATCCGCACGGTCCTCACCGCCGTCGGCGTGGGCCTCGGCGTCGCGCTGCTCCTCGGCGCCGCGTCCGTGCCCGACCTGCTGCAGAACAAGGACGACCGCCAGACGTCGCGCAACCCCGACGAGCGGACCGGCGGCAAGGAGCTCAAGCCCGGCGACACGACGATCCTCGTGCGCCAGACCGGCACCGACTTCCGCGACTCCGAGATCAGCGGCCGCATGCTGCGCGCCGACGGCGACCGTCCGGCCCTGCCGCCCGGCCTGAGCGCGGCGCCCGGGGCCGGCGAAATGGTGGTCTCGCCCGCGATGCGCGACCTCATGAACAGCTCCGACGGCAGGCTCCTCAAGGAGCGGTTCGCCCAGTACCGCGTCACGGGCACCATCGGCGACGCGGGCCTGACGAGTCCCCAGGAGCTCTACTACTACCTGGGTTCCGGCACGCTCACGACGGACCAGGGCGCCCACCGCGTCAAGGCCTTCGGCTACGACCCGTACAAGGAGCCGCTCAGCCCGCTCCTGATCGTCCTGGTCGTCCTGATCTGCGTCGTGCTGCTCACGCCGGTACTCATCTTCATCGGCACCGCCGTGCGGTTCGGCGGTGAGCGCCGCGACCAGCGGCTCGCCGCGCTCCGTCTGGTGGGCGCGGACCGGCGTGCGGTGCGGCGGATCGCGGCGGGCGAGGCGCTCTTCGGCTCCCTCGTCGGGCTCGCCCTGGGTGCCGTCTTCTTCCTCGCCATGCGGCAGTTGGTCGGCGTCGTCGACATCTGGCAGGTCAGCGCGTTCCCGTCCGACATGGTGCCGATGCCCGGTCTCGCCGTGCTGATCGCCGTCGCGGTGCCGGTGTCGTCGGTCCTGGTCACGCTGGTGTCGCTGCGCGCGGTCGCCATCGAGCCGCTCGGCGTGGTGCGCAGCGGGAAGGCGCGCGGGCGCCGGCTGTGGTGGCGGCTCGCGCTGCCCGTCCTCGGCCTCGCGGTCCTCCTCAACCAGGACCGCGTCGAGGCCTACAGCATGGACGTCGACGTCTACACGATCGCGCTGGGCGCGACCCTCACCCTCGTCGGCCTCGCCACGCTGCTCCCCTGGGTCGTCGAGTCGGCCGTCGGCCGTCTGCGCGGCGGCGCCGTGCCCTGGCAGCTGGCCACCCGGCGGCTGCAGTTGAGCAGTGGCACGGCGGCCCGCGCGGTCAGCGGCATCACCGTCGCGGTGGCGGGCGCGGTCGCCCTGCAGATGCTGTTCGCGTCCATGCACGACGACTTCAACACGACGACGGACGCGGACCCGCGCCGCGCCCAGCTGCAGGTCTCGTCCGAGAGGGCCGACGGCGCGCTCGCCCAGCGCATGGTCGACGACTTCCGGGGCACGAAGGGCGTCAAGAGCGTCATCGGCTCGGTCTCGACGTACGTAACCGTGCCCGGCAAGGTGAAGAACCAGGAGGAAGAGGGCCGGCCGACCACCAAGCTGACCGTCGGCACCTGCGCCACCCTGCGCGAGCTGGCCCGCGTCAGCTCCTGCACGGACGGCGACACGTTCATCATCCACACCGACCAGTCGGACCAGAACGGCTGGGTCGACGAGGTGGCCCGCCCCGGCAGGCCGGTCGACCTCAACTCCGCGAGCTGGGAGGGCCCGGGCAACGGCAAGCACGCCCCGTGGACGCTGCCGAAGTCCACCCGCACGGTGCAGGCGCGCCCCGACCCCGTGGGCGACCTCCACTTCGGGATCTTCGCGACGCCGAAGGCCCTCGACGTGGCGAGGATGCGGAACGCGTCCACGGACGCCTCGGTCCAGATCGACCCGGGTCTCAAGGACGCCGAGGAGTACGTCCGCAACACCGCGGCCCGCATCGACCCGATGATCGGCGTCCTGACCATCCGCATGATCGAACGCGACAAGCAGTACGCGTCCGTCGCGAAGGGCCTGCAGGCCGGGGCGATCGCGACAATGATCCTGATCGCGGCGTCCATGCTGGTGTCCATGCTGGAGCAACTGCGCGAGCGGAAGCGGCTGCTGGCGGCCCTCACCGCGTTCGGTACGCGGCGGTCGTCCATGGCGTGGTCGGTCCTGTGGCAGACGGCCATCCCGGTGGTGCTCGGCCTCGGGCTCGCCATCGCGGGGGGTCTGGCCCTCGGTACGGTGATGTGCCGCATGGTGAACAAGTCGGTCACCGACTGGTGGGTGTTCGTCCCGCTCACCGGCGCGGGCGCCGCGCTCGTCGCGACGGTCACCGTGCTGAGCCTGCCGTCGCTGTGGCGGATGATGCGGCCGGACGGTCTCCGTACGGAGTGACACGCCCGCGTCACCCAACGGGACCGTCCCGCCCCCCTCACGCGGGGTGCCCCCCCCCGGCGGGGAGGCACCCCGCCACCGCCACCGCGCCGAACTACCTCTCCCACCCGCCCACCCGTTTCCACCCCCACGCGGGGCGGACGCCTCTCGCGGGGGTTGCACGCCATCGGCGCCTGCAGCCCCCCACCGCTACCGCGGCGAACTGCCTTTCCCACCCGCCCACCCGTTTCCACCTCAACACGGGGTGGACGTCTCTCGCGGGGGCCGTTCACCACTGGCGGCTGCGGGCCACACAACCCCCGGCGAGGGCTCCCCGCCGCTACCGCGGCGGATGCTCTCCCACCCGCCCACCCGTTTCCACCCCGACGCGGGATGGACGCCTCTCGTGGGGGCCATTCACCGCTGGCGGCCGCGGACCCCCAGCCGCCAACGACGGGCAAGCCCCACAAGAGGCGTCCACCTCACGTTGAGGCAGAAACGGGCGGGCGGGCGGGGAAGGCAGTCCGCCGCGGTAGCGGTGGGGGGCCGCAGACGCCGATGGCGGGGAGCCTCCACTGGGGGCGTTCACCCCGCCGCGAGGTGGAAACGGGCGGGCGGGTGGGTCAGAGTACGCGTACTGGGAGGGGGCGGAGGG
>NZ_JBHYJH010000221.1:10993-12234 GCF_042740445.1 Streptomyces sp. NPDC059003
AGGTGGAAACGGGCGGGCGGGTGGGTCAGAGTACGCGTACTGGGAGGGGGCGGAGGGAATCTCGCAGGGCCGCCGCCAACTCCTCGTACTCGGCCGCCCGCGCAGCCCCCACCCGCATCGCGAACGCCACCCTCCGCGTAGGCGCGGGATCCGCGAAGTACCCGGTCAGGAGCTGGCTGCTGCGACTGGTCTCCACCCGCACGGCGGTGCGGGGCAGGAGCGTCACCCCGAGCCCCCCGGCCACCAGTTGGACCAGCGTCGAAAGGCCGGCGGCCGTCGTCGTGACGGGCGCGTCCCCGCGGCCCGCCTCACGGCAGATGTCCAGGGCCTGGTCCCGAAGACAGTGCCCCTCGTCCAGGAGCAGCAGATTGAGCTCGCGCAGCGCTTCGCGCGGGATCCCCTCCCGCCCACCGAGCCAGTGGTCGAGCGGCGTGACGAGGACGAAGTCCTCGTCGAACAGGGGAAGTTCGGTGACACCGGGCACGCCGAGCGGGACGGCGAGCAGCAGCAGGTCGAGACGCCCGGCGGCAAGCCCTTCGAGCAGCGACGACGTCTGCTCCTCGTGCACCTGGAGATCCAGGTCCGGATACCGCTCGTGCACGAGCGCGATGACCGTCGGCAGCAGATAGGGCGCCACCGTAGGGATCACGCCGAGCCGCAGCGCGCCGGTGAACGGCGCCTTCACGGCGTCGGCCTCCTCCAGGAGCGACTCGACCTCGTCGAGGACGGCCTTGGCGCGCACGGCGAGCCGCTCCCCGGCCGGGGAGAGCAGCACCTTGCGGGTGGTGCGCTCGAGGAGCTGAACCCCCAGCGCCTCCTCGAGCGCGGACACCGCACCGGACAGCGCGGGCTGGCTCATCCCGATCGCCGCCGCGGCATCCCTGAAGTGCAGATGCTCGGCGACGGCCGCGAACGCGCGCAGCTGCGCCAGACTGGGCTGCTTGCCCCTACTCACGGCTCGCACTGATAGCCACCTCCGATCAACATAACCGAGTGTAGCCATCCCCCTGATCAATGCGGCTCCGTCAGATGGTCACTTGTAGATCTTCCCGGGCTCGGTCTTGGCCGGAGAGAGGAGCTGGGAGACGGTCACGAAGGTGTAGCCCTCGGCGCGGAGCTTCTTCAGGATGGCGGGCATCGCGGGCACGGTGCCCTTGTGCAGCGGGTGGAGCAAGATGATCCCGTCACGACCCGCACCGTCGAGAACACGCTCGGCTATCAGCGCGGAGTCGTCCGTCTCG
>NZ_JBHYJH010000222.1:0-12204 GCF_042740445.1 Streptomyces sp. NPDC059003
CACACGCGCTGTGTGCGGGCCCCTCCACGTATCCACGTACGGAACGTACCTACGAACCCCCTCAGCCGAGGACGCCGCCGAGCAGCCCCGGGCGGCCGCCGCCGCTGCCGCCGCCGCCGGAGGAGGAACCCCCGCCGGTGGAGCCGCCGCCCGTGCTGCCGCCGCCGGTGGTGCCGCCGCCCGTCGTACCGCCGCTGGACGTCGGGCCGCTGGTGGCGGCGGGCGGGCGCTCCTGGGTGGGCGCGGGCTGCTGCTGCGCCGGGGCCTGGCCGCCGGTGGTCTGGCCCTGCGTGGCGGTCGGCGCGTCAGGGCCCGCGCTGCTGCCGGTCTCGCGGGCTGCGTCCGGGGCGCTGCTGCCGCCCTGCGTGGGGCTCGCCGAACTGCCCTGCGTCGGCGCTCCCGTCGAGGCCGACGGGCTCTCCGCGTCCCGGCGGTGCTCGCGCTTGCCCTCGGGGTCCCGGGGCAGCGGGGAACCGGGCTGTTCGTTGCGGGGCGCCTCGCCGGGGCCGGGCACCGTCACGCGGTCCGCGTCCCGCACGGCGCCGCCGAGGACCGAGCCGACGAGCAGCGTCAGGCCGACCACGACGGTGCCGATGAGCGCGCCGCGGCGCAGCACCCGGCGGCGCAGCTCCCACAGCGCGGCGCGCGGCCCGAGCGTGCGCCAGGCCTCGCCCGCGAGCCGGGCGTCGATGGAGTACACGGGCGCGCCCGCGATGATGAGCGGCGACCAGGCGGCCAGATAGATGATGTCGGGCGCGTCGTACGCCGGGACGGTCTTCCAGCTGACCGTCACGAGCAGCGCGACGGACAGCAGCATCCCGATCCCGGCGGCGACCCGCTGCCAGAGCCCGAGCACGGTGAGCACGCCGACGATCACCTGGAGGAAGGCGATGACGAGCCCGGCCCCGACGGGATGCTGGAGCGCCCAGTCCCGCAGCGGCTCGGCGAGCGCCCAAGGGTGCAGGGAGTTCAGCCACTTGACCATGGAGCCGCGCTCGCCGCCGTCGAAGTAGACCGGGTCGCACAGCTTGCCCATGCCGGCGTAGATGGAGATGAACCCGAGGAAGACGCGCAGCGGGAGCAGCACGACGCCGAGGTTCATCCGGCGGCCCGGGTAGTAGGCGTGCCGCACGGGGGCGGAGCTCCTGCCCGCGCTGTCGTGCCGCCCGCCGTCCGCGTCGTCGAACTCGCCCTCTCCGTAGGGGGCTTGCTCCTGCATTTCGTCGTCGACGCTGCTCGGAAGCCGCATCTGCGGGAGCAGCCGCGTGCCGTCCTCGGTGCCGCGGGGGCCGACCACGGCGGGGGTCCTGACGGTGTCGTCGGACCGGTCGTCGAGGTCGACGCGCGGGATGACCTGGGTGGCGCCGGCGTCGTCGAACTCGTGGGCGCCGCCCGCTCTCGCGGGGGCGTGGCGCACGCCGCTGCCGCGTACGGCCTGAAGGAGGCCGCCCGCGCCGGGGTCGCCCGGTTCGGACTTCCCGCTCCAGACGACGGGCGCGCGCCGCCGTGCGCCCGCGGCGCCGACCGCCGGCATGCGCACGGTGTCCTCCGCGGCGGTCACGTGGCGTGCGATGCGCGGCGACTGGGTCCGCCCGGCGGTGGGGAGCTGCACGCGGAAACTCGCGTGATTGACGATGACCTGCGCCGGGTCGCAGGGCACCTTCACCATGCTCAGCGCGGGAGTGTCGTCGAACCCTGACGAGCGTCCCCCCGTGGGTGTGCGGGGTGTTCTGGTGTCCACACTCATCTAACCGAGTGACGCAAGGTTTGGACACTGCCTTGACCCCCCGGGATCTGTCCGGACCCCGTCAAGGCCTCTCCCCACCCACCCGCCCGTCCCGGCCCTGCGGGCCTCGCCCTCAAACGCCGGGCAGGCTGATCCCCCCACCCACCCGCCCTTCCTGGGGCTCCGCCCCAGACCCCGCTCCTCAAACGCCGGAGAGGCTGAAACTTGCGGCACGATCCAGCCCGCCCGGGAAATCCAGCCCGTCCGGCGTTTGAGGACGAGGCGCGGAGCGCCGATGAAGCGGGGGTGCTAGGGGGCGCAGCCCCCTAGTTCGGGAAGGGGCGGGCCTGGGGCGCACCCGCGAGGGTCAGGCGCGGCGCCGTGCCGCCTCGTACAGCACGATCCCCGCCGCCACACCCGCGTTGAGCGACTCCGCCCCACCCGGCATGGGAATCCGCACCCGGAAGTCACACGTCTCACCGACGAGCCGCGAAAGCCCCTTGCCCTCACTGCCCACGACGATCACGACGGGCCCGTCGAGCGCGTCGAGGTCACCGAGCTCGTGCTCCCCGTCGGCGGCGAGACCGACCACGACGACGCCCGCCTTCTGGTACGCCTCGAGCGCCCGCGTCAGATTCGTCGCGCGAGCGACCGGCGTCCGCGCGGCGGCACCCGCCGACGTCTTCCACGCCCCGGCGGTCATCCCGGCGGCCCGCCGCTCGGGCACGACGACACCGTGGCCGCCGAAGGCCGAGACGGACCGCACGACGGCGCCCAGGTTCCGCGGGTCGGTGACGCCGTCGAGCGCGACGATGAGCGGGTCCTCACCCTCGTCGTACGCGGCGGCGGCCAGGTCCTCCGGGTGCGCGTACTCGTACGGCGGCACCTGGAGCACCAGGCCCTGGTGGTTGAGGCCGTTGGTCATGCGGTCGAGCTCGGGCCGCGGCGCCTCCATCAGGTGGATGCCACCGCGCTCACCGGCGAGCCGCAGCGCGTCACGGACGCGCTCGTCGTTGTCGATGAACTGCTGCACGTACAGCGTCGTCGCGGGCACCCCGTCGCGCAGCGCCTCGAAGACCGGGTTGCGCCCGACGACCAGCTCGGACGTGCCCTTGCCGCCGGTGCGGCGCTGCTGCGGGCGGCCCTGGGCGCGGCGCGCCTTGGCCTGCGCGGCCCGCTGCTTGGCGTGGCCCTTGCGCATCTCGGCGGGCGGCGTCGGCCCCTTGCCCTCCAGGGCCCGGCGCCGCTTGCCGCCGCTGCCGACCTGCGCGCCCTTCTTGCCGGACATGCGGCGGTTGTTAGCGGCCATGACCTACCTGTTCCTCGAGATGCGTACGTACGTGTCTATGTAATGCAGTGTGCCGCCCGGGTCGCCGGGCGGCACATGGAGCGTCGGGCGGGCCCGGCGCGGGGTCAGCGCTGACCGAGCGTCCAGCGGGGTCCTGAAGGGCTGTCCTCGATGACGAGGCCCGCCTGGGCGAGCTGGTCGCGGATGGCGTCGGCGGTCGCCCAGTCCTTGCGGGCGCGGGCGGCCTCGCGCTGGTCGAGGACGAGGCGGACGAGCGTGTCGACGGCTCCGTGGAGCTCCTCGCCGCCGCCTTCGGCCGCGCCCGCCCAGTGCGGGTCGAGCGGGTCGAGGCCGAGCACGCCGAGCATGGCCCGCACTTCGGCGAGCCGCGCGACGGCGGCCTCCTTGTCGTCGGCGGCGAGGGCGGAGTTGCCCTGCCGGACGGTGGTGTGGACGATCGCGAGGGCCTGCGGGACGCCCAGGTCGTCGTCCATCGCCTCGGCGAACGCGGGCGGCACCTCGGCCGCGGGCTCCACGGTGCCCCCGGCGAGCTCCACCACGCGCTGCGCGAAGCCCTCGATGCGGGCGAACGCCGCCTCGGCCTCGCGCAGGGCGTCCTCGCTGTACTCGATCATCGAGCGGTAGTGCGGGGTGCCCAGGTAGTAGCGCAGGACGATGGGGCGCCAGCGCTTGACCATCTCGGAGACGAGCACCGAGTTGCCGAGCGACTTGGACATCTTCTCGCCGGACAGGGTGACCCAGGCGTTGTGCACCCAGTACGTCGCGAAGTCGTCGCCGAAGGCCTTGGCCTGGGCGATCTCGTTCTCGTGGTGCGGGAAGATCAGGTCGATGCCGCCGCCGTGGATGTCGAAGGCGGAGCCCAGGTACTTGTGCGCCATGGCCGAGCACTCCAGGTGCCAGCCGGGGCGGCCCGGCCCGAAGGGCGTGTCCCAGGCGGGCTCGCCCGGCTTGACGGCCTTCCACATGGCGAAGTCGCGCGGGTCGCGCTTGCCGGTGATGCCCTCCTCGGCGGGCTGCTGCATCTTGTCCAGGTCCTGGCGCGACAGCTCCAGGTACTTCGGCCAGGAGCGCACGTCGAAGTAGACGCTGCCGTCCGCCTCGTACGCGTGGCCGCGCTCGATGAGGCCGCGCATCATCTCGACCATCTCGGTGACGTGGCCGGTGGCGCGCGGCTCGTACGTGGGCGGCAGGCAGCCGAGGACGTCGTAGCCGTCGTTGAAGGCGCGCTCGTTCTCGTATCCGATGGACCACCAGGGGCGGCCCTGGTCCGCGGACTTCCGGATGATCTTGTCGTCGATGTCCGTGACGTTGCGGATGAACGTCACGTCATAGCCGCGGTGGGCGAACCAGCGGCGCATGATGTCGAAGTTGAGACCCGAGCGGATGTGTCCGATGTGCGGGGCGGCCTGCACCGTGGCACCACACAGGTAGATCGAGACACAGCCGTCGACGAGCGGCTGGAAGTCACGGATCTGCCGGGCGCTGGTGTCGTACAGGCGAATCGTCACCACTCCAGAGTAGTGGGCGCCGGGCAGTGCCCCGCGCCCCTAGGGGGCATCAGGGCACACAACTGTGACGTACGGGCCCCGCGGGGCTCAGAGTCGCCCGACGACCTTGCGGGGTGTGACGCGGACCACGACACGCTGGGCGTCGTCCTTGGAGCCCGGGTTGAACTCGGCGTACTTCTGCCCCGTGTACTTCAGGGACAGCTCGTCGATGAGCTCGTAGCCGCCCTCGGTGGTCATCTCGGCGGTGCCGCGGATCTCCGCGTACGTGTAGGGGGCGTCGAAGGGCTGGAGCAGCACCGTCACGCGCGGGTCCCGGCGCAGGTTCTTCTCCTTGCGCCGGTCGAGGGTGGTGGAGAAGAGCACGTCGTCCCCGTCGCGCTTCACCCAGACCGGTGAGAGCTGGGGGCTCCCGTCGGGCTGGATGGTGGCGACGGTGATGAAGACGGGGGTGTCGAGCAGCGCCTTGAGGCGGTCGGAAAGTTCGGCGGACATGGCTTCACTCCTGGGCCTGATCGGGGGCCTGATTGATCGCTTGACCATCCGTAGCCCTACCGGATCGCGGCGTTCCGCACCATGGGGCAGGGCGGATTCCGGCCCGCACACAGCCCGTACGGGCCAGCTCAGCCCGTACGGACCACCAGTGCCGTCGCCACGCCCACGAGGCCGTCCCCGCGCCCGGGGAAGCCGAGGCCGTCCGTCGTCGCGCCGGACACGGTGACCGGTGCCCCAGCCGCCGCCGAGAGGACCTGCTGTGCCTCGTCGCGCCGCTTGCCGATCTTGGGCCGGGGGCCGATGACCTGGACGGCGACGTTGCCGATCGTGAATCCGGCGGCCCGGACGATCCGCGCGGTCTCCGTGAGCAGCGTGAGCCCGGACGCGCCGGCCCACTCGGGCCGCCCGGTGCCGAAGTGGGCGCCGAGGTCACCGAGGCCCGCCGCGGAGAACAGCGCGTTGCACGCCGCGTGGGCGACGACGTCCGCGTCGGAGTGCCCGGCGAGCCCGGGCCCCTCGCCCTCCCACTTGAGCCCGGCGCACCACAGCTCGCGCCCCTCTTCGAAGGCGTGGATGTCGGTGCCGATGCCGACCTGCGGCAGCGGGTACGGGAGCCCTGTAGGGGTGCCGGTTCCGGTGGGGGTCTCAGAAGCCATCGGTGGCCCTCCTTCGCGCGAGTACCGCCTCGGCGAGCACCAGGTCGAGCGGCCGCGTCACCTTGAAGGCCTCCTCGTGCCCGGGCACGAGCACCACCGGCAGGCCGAGCTGCTCGACCATGCTGGCGTCGTCCGTGACGTCGTCGGTGACCGTCTCGTGGGCGCGGACCAGGGTGTCGTGGTCGAAGCCCTGCGGCGTCTGCACGGCGCGCAGGCGGGCCCGCTCCGGCGTGGCGACGACGGGCTCGGGCGCCCCCGGCTCGCCCTGCGCCGAGGGGTCGATCTCCTTGACGGTGTCGGCGAGCGGCAGCGCCGGCACGACGGCGGGCGCCCCGTCGCGTACGGCCTCGATGACGCCGTCGACGGTCTCGACGGGCACCAGGGGGCGGGCCGCGTCGTGCACGAGGACGATGTCGATGCCGGGCGGCAGCGCGTCGAGGCCGAGCTTCACGGACTCCTGGCGCGTGGCGCCGCCGGGCACGACCAGGAAGTCCGTGCGCTCGGGCAAGGCGTGGTCGGCCAGCAGGGTCTTGACCTCGGCGGCGCCGTCGGGCGGGGCCACGACGACGACGAGCGAGACGGCGCGCGACGCGGCCATGGCGCGTACGGCGTGGATGAGCATCGGCGTGCCGTTCAGGGCGCGCAGCGCCTTGGGGGCGCCGGGGCCGAGGCGTACGCCACGCCCGGCGGCGGGGATCACGGCCGCGGTGCGAGTGGTTGCGTCAGACATCGGTTCCGTTCAGGTTTGTGCGCTCGGTTGACATGGGTATGGCCAAACCGTGCCGGGCGCGACGCCTTGACCGGACCCTTCCGTGACATCCGGTCGAGCCAGCTGCCCGAGCCCGGCACGCCAAAGTACCGGGGGATGTTTCCCGACCCGCGCACCGGTGTCGAAGACCCGGTGAAGACCGGGGACCGGCCGGTGAACACCGGGGGTGCACCACCGGGCGAAACCGGGGTACGAACATGCCGCGGCGCCCGGCAACACCCAATGCAGGGGTCGGCGGGCACCGCGGCAGTTCATTCAGCTTCGGCCTGGACGCTTGCCACACTTCGCTCGTCGCACATCAGGTGCGACACGTGCGACACGTCGGTCAGGACGCGCGTCGGTTCAGGACGCGAGGACCTCGTCGAGCAGGGCCTCGGCCTTGTCCTCGTTCGTGTTCTCCGCGAGGGCGAGCTCGCTCACCAGGATCTGGCGGGCCTTGGCGAGCATGCGCTTCTCACCGGCGGACAGTCCGCGCTCGCGCTCCCGGCGCCACAGGTCACGCACGACTTCCGCGACCTTGATGACATCGCCGGAGGCGAGCTTCTCGAGATTTGCCTTGTAACGGCGCGACCAGTTCGTGGGCTCTTCGGCGTACGGCGCGCGCAGCACTTCGAAGACCCGGTCAAGGCCGTCCTGACCGACCACATCACGCACACCGACGAACTCCGCATTGTCCGCTGGCACACGCACCGTCAAGTCGCCCTGGGCGACCTTCAGCACCAAGTAGGTCTTGTCCACGCCTTTGATCTGGCGAGTTTCGATGGCCTCGATCAGCGCGGCCCCGTGATGGGGATAGACCACGGTGTCGCCAACCTTGAACGTCATGTGACAGGTACCCCTTCCGTGGCTATCCAGGGTAACACGGATACGGCGTCTTCTGAATGGCGTTTTCGCAGGTCAGGGCATATCTCGGGGCTTGACAACAGCAACAGGAACGTGCTGCGCACGGGGTGCGGAAGGGGGTATTCGCAGGTGGGAGCGGCTCTCCGGGGAGGGTGAAACGCGCACGTTACACACCCCGCGCGGGCGCCCCAAGAGGACGAAAGTCCCGGTTTGCCGGGTTCCCGTAGGTGAACTTCCGCTACTCCGTTCGGTGACCGGCGACACGTACCGGACGACATCCGGGGCGAAGTGGGAGCGGGGTCCGGAGCGAATCCGGAATTGATCAAGAAGCGCGGGCGCCGATGCGCCGGAACCGCGCTCCGATGCGCTTGACGTTACGTACGGCGATCCACCCGCTGATCAATTTCCGGACCTCCTCGCATTACTTACGGGAAATCCGCAGGACCCGGCCGTCCGCGGATACGGGACGCCGACGGCGGTGGATATACGAATGGTGAAACGTGCGGCCACTGGGGAGAGCGGGGCGGGAGGGGTGCCGGAGGCTCATGGCGCACAGGGGCGGGTCGGGTGCGGCGGCGCGGGAACGGCTCGGTAACCTAAGCGCGCTGACACCCCCTTAGGGGAGCCCGCCCTCCCGTACCGCCCACGTTCAAGGAGTTGCCGCCGCCGTGAGCCGCAGCCTTCGACGCGGCGCCATCGCCGCCACCGCCCTCGCGATCTCGCTCGCCTCGCTCACCGCATGCGGTGCTGGAAACAACGCCCAGACGATCGAGATCAAGCCGGACAACGCGGCGACCGCCGTCGGCGACATCAAGATCCAGAACGCCATGATCATCACGCAGCCGGACCGCGAGTCGACCGGCCCCGCCGTGGTCTCCGCGACCGTCTTCAACAACGGCCGCACCGACCAGACCCTGGAGTCGATCAAGGTCGACGGCACGGACAAGACGGCCGAGCTGAGCCCCGCCAAGGGCGACAGGCCCGGCAAGAAGGGCAAGGGCGGCGGCCTGGTCATTCCGGCCGGCGGCTCCGTCGTCATCGGCGGCAAGGACAACGCCGCGGCCGTCCTGCCGAGCAGCCGCGAGGCCGTCGAGGACGGCAACGCGCAGCCGGTCACCTTCGCCTTCAGCAAGACCGGCGACGTCAAGCTGAAGTCGTTCGTCGTCCCGGCCGACAGCTACTTCAAGAAGTGGGGCCCGAGCGAGGTCCCGCAGGCCCCGGACGGCAAGCCGTCGGGGAAGCCGTCCGGCAAGCCCTCCGAGGGCGCCTCGGGCAAGCCTTCGGGCAAGCCCTCCGAGGGTGCCTCCGGCACCCCGTCCGGGAAGCCGTCGGGCTCGCCGGAGTCGCAGCAGTCCGGCGAGGCCGGGACCCCGGCGAACGGTGCCGAGGCGGATGCCTCGCACGAGACGGGTGCGCAGCACTGACACGTCGTACGCAGCGCGAAAGGGCGGGAACCCTCTGAGGGGGTTCCCGCCCTTCGTCGTACGCCGTGCCTACGAGACCTACGCGACTACGCGGCCTACGGCTCGAACTTGTAGCCCAGGCCCCGCACCGTCACCAGGTACCGCGGGGCGCCCGGGTCCGGCTCGATCTTGGCGCGGAGGCGCTTGACGTGGACGTCGAGGGTCTTGGTGTCGCCCACGTAGTCGGCGCCCCAGACGCGGTCGATGAGCTGCATGCGGGTCAGGACGCGGCCCGCGTTGCGCAGGAGCATCTCCAGGAGGTCGAACTCCTTGAGCGGCAGGTCGACCTTGGAGCCGGAGACCGTGACCACGTGCCGGTCGACGTCCATGCGGACCGGGCCCGCCTCCAGGGCCTGCGGGGTGACCTCCTCCGGCTCGCCGCGGCGGCGCAGGACCGCGCGGATGCGGGCGACCAGCTCGCGCGACGAGAAGGGCTTGGTGACGTAGTCGTCGGCTCCTATTTCGAGCCCGACGACCTTGTCGATCTCACTGTCCTTGGCGGTGACCATGATCACCGGGACGTTGGAGCGGCTGCGCAGCTGGCGGCAGACCTCGGTGCCGGGCAGGCCCGGCAGCATCAGGTCGAGCAGGACGAGGTCGGCGCCATTGCGCTCGAATTCGTCGAGTCCGTCCGGGCCGGTGGCCGCGATCGCGACCTCGAAGCCCTCCTTGCGGAGCATGTACGACAGGGCGTCGCTGAAGGATTCCTCGTCCTCGACGACGAGCACTCGGGTCACGGAAGGACCTCCGGGGCGGCAGGAATGGGTTCGTATGCGGTTGTGTCATCGGGCCTGACGCCCTGGTACGCGTCCTCGTCGCCGAGGCCGTGCCCGGCTCCGCGGTCGCGCGTCGCGCCCGCCTCGGGCAGGCGCAGGGTGAAGGTGGAGCCCTGACCCTCCGAGCTCCACACGGTGACCTCCCCGCCGTGCGAGGCGGCCACGTGCTTGACGATGGCGAGGCCGAGGCCGGTGCCGCCGGTGGCGCGGGAGCGGGCCGGGTCGACGCGGTAGAAGCGCTCGAAGATGCGCTCCTTGTCCTTGTCCGAGATGCCGATGCCCTGGTCGGTGACCGCGATCTCGATGAGGTCGCCGCCGGGTGCGGTGACCCGGCGGGCGGCTATGCCCACGCGGGTGCGGGCGGGCGAGTAGTTCACGGCGTTCTCGACGAGGTTGCCGAGGGCGGCCGCGAGCTGGCCCCTGTTGCCCCACACGTGCAGCTCTGCCGTGCCGCCCGCGGCCATCGTGATCTGCTTCGTGCCCGCCTGGTGGCGGCAGCGGTCGATGGCCTCGGCGACGAGCTCGTCGACGCGGACGGGCTCGGCGTCCTCCAGCGGGTCGTCGTTCTGCACCCGCGAGAGGTCGATGAGCTCCTGCACGAGGTTGGTGAGCCGGGTCGCCTCGGTCTGCATCCGGCCCGCGAAGCGCTCGACGGCCTCGGGGTCGTCGGCCGCGTCCATCACGGCCTCGGAGAGCAGCGAGAGGGCGCCTACCGGGGTCTTCAGCTCGTGGCTCACGTTCGCGACGAAGTCGCGGCGTACGGCCTCGATGCGGCGGGCCTCCGTCAGGTCCTCGACCAGGAGGAGCACGAGCCGGGAGCCGAGCGGGGCGACGCGCGCGGAGACCGCGAGGGCGTCGCCGCCGCGGCCGGTGCCGCGGCGCGGCAGGTCCAGCTCGACCTGGCGTATCTCCCCGTCTCGGCGGGTGTCACGTGCCATCTGGAGCATCGGTTCGACGGCGAGCTTCCCGCCCCGGACCAGGCCGAGGGCGTACGCTGCCGAGCTGGCCTTGACCACGCTGTCCGCCTCGTCCAGGACGACGGCCGACGAGCGGAGCACGGACAGGACCGTGTCGACGCCGGGCGGCAGGACCGGGTCGGTGTGCAGGGAAGTCCGGGTGGGGCGTTTCTGGTCGCGTTCGCTCCAGCGGAACGCCAGCATGGCGATCACGCCGGTGCACACGCCGGCGATCGCTGCCGCTGCGGCGACCGCCGCGTTCACGTCCATGCCTCCAGGTTATGCGCGGTCGGAGCAGCACCCACAGCCATCCGGGTGGCCGCTCCAGGACTCGTCGCCCAGAGTTCACCGTGGGGACGGCGACGGTTCATTTCGGGTGGACCGGTCGCGGGCGGGCTCGCCTCCCGTGCACAGGGGGCGTCGCCCACAGTTCACCTCGACGACGGGGATGGTTCATTTGGGATGACGGAAACGGTCGTGTCCAGGCCACACCGTGGGAGCGTAGGGGTCAGCCCCTGTGACGTAGGGGGCATCCCCCTGTGACGTACGAGAGAGGGACAGCCAGATGCGTGACGCGTACCACGAGGAACTTGACTCGATCGGCGAGGGCCTGGTCGAGATGGCCCGTCTCGTCGGGTCGGCGATCGGGCGCGCCACCACGGCCATGCTCGACGCCGATCTGAAGCTGGCCGAGAGCGTGATCGCGGCCGACCAGAAGGTGGACGACCTCCAGCACGACCTGGAGGCCCGCGCGATAGCCCTGCTCGCCCGCCAGCAGCCGGTCGCCACCGATCTGCGCATCGTCGTCACGTCCCTGCGGATGAGCGCCGACCTGGAGCGGTCGGGAGACCTCGCCCAGCACGTGGCGAAGCTGGCGCGGCTGCGCTTCCCGGAGTCGCCGGTGCCGCGTGACCTGCACGCCACGATCCTGGAGATGGGCCAGCTCGCGCAGCGCCTCATGGCGAAGGCGGCGGAGGTCATCATCACCAAGGACGTCGACCTCGCGCTCCAGCTGGAGCAGGACGACGACGAGATGGACCTGCTCCACCGCACGCTCTTCCAGCACCTCATGGACGACCGCTGGAAGCACGGCATCGAGACCGCGGTCGACGTCACGCTGCTCGGCCGCTACTACGAGCGCTTCGCCGACCATGCGGTGTCGGTCGCGAAGCGGGTGGTGTACCTGGTGACCGGCGAGCACGCGGATGAGATTCAGCCGGGGGGTGCGGGGGTGGAGGGCGCGTAGCCCTTTCCTCCGGTTCCTTTCCCACCCGCCCGCCCGTTTCCAGTTGTCCGCGGGGCGACCGCCCCTGGTGGGGGCTCACCCGCCGTCGGCGGCGAATGGGGCGGGTGGGCGGGGGCGCAGCCGCCGGGGGGGGGGGGGGGGGGGGGGGGGCGGTGGGGGGCGGCGTTGGGGGGGGGGGGGGGGGGTAGCTCCCGCCGCGGAGCGGCGGGGCGGGGGCGCATCCGACCTGGGGCTGGTCGGTGGGCGGTCGGCCGCTGTCGGCTGCGCATGGGGTGGGCGGGTGGGGTAGCTCCCGCCGCGGAGCGGCGGGGCGGGGGCGCATCCGACCCGGGGCGGATCGGTGGGCGGTGCGTCGCGATCGTGGGCGGGTGCGGGCCGGTGGGGGTTCCGCCGCTAGCGCGGCGGGTTGTTTCCCACCCGCCCGCCCGTTTCTGCCCTCCCAGGGGGTGGGCGCCCCCGG
>NZ_JBHYJH010000223.1:0-12129 GCF_042740445.1 Streptomyces sp. NPDC059003
TCGCCGATGGCGGGCAACCCCCACAGGGGGCGCCCACCCCGCGGGACGCCGGAAGCGGGCGGGCGGGTGGGAAACAGCCGACGAGGCTGCAGTCGCCGATGGCGGGTAACCCCCGCGGGGAGCGCCCACCCTGCGGGACGCTGGAAATGGGTGGGCGGGTGGGAAACAGCCGACGAGGCTGCAGTCGCCGATGGCGGGTAACCCCCGCGGGGGGCGGTCACCCTGCGGGACGCTGGAAACGGGCGGGCGGGTGGGAAAGGGACGGCCCCAGGGTCAGCGCACCGCGACCACCCTGAACCCCACCCCCACCCCCGCAAGCCGAGCGACCAACGCCTCGCCCATCGCCACCGCAGACGTCACCTGCCCCGCCACCTCCGGCACATCGTCGTACACCAGACACATCGCCGCCTCCGCGAGGATCTTCGCGGTCTCCCCGTACCCGGGATCCCCACCCGTCACCTCGGTGTACACGCGCCGCCCGCCCCCCTCCCCGACGAACCGCAGGGAGAACCAACTGGCGGCCCGCCGCGCGGCATCCGGCCCGTCGCCGGGCTTGACGAGCCCGGACAGCCACCGCCGCGCGGGGGCGACCTGCGCGGCGGCGAGGACCGCGCCGATCGCCGCGACCCCGCCGACGGCGACGGGCAGGGACTTCACGGCGGCGTAGTGCCGGTAGCGGAAGTCGGGCCCGTACCGCGGCAGGGCCCGCGCCGAGCGCTGCACGATCTGCGGGTCGATGGTCGGCAGCGGCAGCGCCCACGCGCCGACCTCACCGGCGTACCGCGGCCCGCTCGGCGGCGCGTACGCGGTGCGGCCGACGAGCCGCGGCTCGTGCCGCCGCCGCTCGCGCGCGGCGGCCACCATCTGCCGCCCGCGCGCGAACTGCTGCAGCGCGGAGGAGAACGTACCGCCGGAGAAGCGCCCGTTGGTGCGGACGAAGCCGTCGACGCGCAGCGGCACGTCCTCGGGCAGCTGCTTGACGGTGAAGTACACGCCGAGGTCGTGCGGCACGGAGTCGAACCCGCAGGCGTGCACGAGCCGCGCCCCGGTCTCCCGCGCGCGGGCGTCGTGCCGTACGTACATGAGGTCGACGAACTCGGGCTCTCCGGAGAGGTCGAGATAGTCCGTGCCGAGGTCGGCACAGGCGGCCACCAGGTCCTGCCCGTACGTGAGGTAGGGGCCGACGGTCGAGGCGACCACGCGCGCGTGGGCGGCCAGGTCCCGCAGGGACGCGGGGTCGCCGGCGTCGGCGTGCACCAGGGGGAGCGCGGCGCACCGCGGATGGTCCACGGAGAGCCGCTCCCGCAGCCGCTCCAGCTTGCCCGTGTCCCGCCCGGCGATCGCCCAGCGCAACGCGTCCGGCGCGTGCGCGGCGAGGTACTCGGCGGTCAGCACCCCCACGAAACTGGTCGCTCCGAAGAGCACGATGTCGTACGGACGGTCCTTGTCGTGACTGCTCATGGCGCCTCCGTGCCGTTGCCGTGCCGTTTCCGTGCCGTATCCATGCGGTTGACGGATCCCCGAGGCTAGCGCGCCCCCGATTCCGGGAATCGGCTAAGCGCTTGCTCGTCCAGGGCTTGTGCCCGGTGGAACACGTTCTTAGCATCATTGGCATCAGTGGTGTTACATCGGTTGTGTCATAGCGCTGGGGGCTCAATGGCAGTGCCGCGCAAAGGCGTTCACGGTCCGCTCGCCGGGGTGCGGGTGGTCGAACTCGCGGGCATCGGGCCCGGCCCGTTCGCCGCCATGCTCCTGGCCGACCTGGGCGCCGACGTCGTGCGCGTGGACCGCCCGGGCGGCCCCGGGCTCGCCATCGACCCGGCGTACGACGTGACGAACCGCAACAAGCGCAGCGTCGTCGTCGACCTCAAGGCCCGGGACGGCGCGGAGCGCGTGCTCGGTCTCGTCGAGCGGGCGGACGTCCTGGTCGAGGGGTACCGGCCCGGCGTCGCGGAGCGCCTCGGCGTCGGCCCCGAGGCCTGCCTGGCCCGCAACCCGAGGCTCGTCTACGGCCGCATGACAGGCTGGGGCCAACAGGGGCCGCTCGCGCAGCGCGCCGGGCACGACATCGCATACATCGCCCTCACCGGCACCCTCGGCATGATCGGCGCGCCGGACGGGCCGCCCGCGGTCCCCGCGAACCTCCTCGGTGACTACGCGGGTGGCTCCCTCTACCTCGTCGTCGGAGTCCTCGCCGCGCTGCACCACGCGCGCGAGCACGGCACCGGACAGGTCGTGGACGCCGCGATCGTGGACGGCGCCGCGCATCTGGCCGCGATGATCCACGGCATGGTCGCGGCGGGCGGCTGGCAGGACCGCAGGGGCGCCAACCTCCTCGACGGCGGCTGCCCGTTCTACGGCACGTACGCGACGTCCGACGGCGGCCACATGGCCGTCGGCGCCCTGGAGCAGCAGTTCTACGACGAGTTCATGGAGCTGATCGGCCTGAAGGAGCTCGCGCCCGCGCGGCACGACCTCGCGCGCTGGGACGAGCTGCGCGACGCCGTCGCCGCCCGCTTCGCGACCCGTACGCGCGACGAGTGGACGGCAGTCTTCGAAGGCTCGGACGCCTGTGTCGCGCCGGTCCTCTCGCTGCGCGAGGCCCCGCACCACCCGCACCTGGCCGCCCGGTCCACCTTCACCGACCACGGCGGCATCACCCAGCCCGCGCCCGCCCCGCGTTTCTCGGCGACCCCCACGGCGGTGCGCTCGGGGCCCGCACGGCCGGGCGCCGACACCGCGTCCGTGGCCCGCGACTGGGACGTACCCGCGCTCAGCGACACCGACGTGCCGGCGCCCGGCGGCGATGAGGCCCCCGCGCCCACCGACACCGACACCGACGCCCCCGCGCCCAGCGCCGACCCGAACGGCCCGAGCACCGCGACAGCAGCCCAGGAGACGTGATCCATGGCCATGGAACGGCAGATCTTCACCGCCGAGCACGACGCGTTCCGCGACACCGTCCGCACCTTCCTCGCCAAGGAGGTGGCGCCCCACCACGAGCAGTGGGAGAAGGACGGCATCGTCGCGCGGGACGCGTGGCGCGCGGCGGGCAAGCAGGGGCTGCTCGGCATCGCCGTGCCCGAGGAGTACGGAGGCGGAGGGAACGCCGACTTCCGCTATGCCGCCGTCCTCGCCGAGGAGTTCACCCGCGCCGGCGCGTCGGGCCTCGCCATCGGCCTGCACAACGACATCATCGGGCCCTACCTCACCTCGCTCGGCACCGACGAGCAGAAGCGGCGCTGGCTGCCGGGCTTCTGCGACGGCTCGCTGATCACCGCCATCGCCATGACGGAACCCGGCGCGGGCTCCGACCTCCAGGGCATCCGCACCACCGCCGAGGACCGGGGCGACCACTGGCTGCTCAACGGCTCCAAGACGTTCATCTCCAACGGCATCCTCGCCGACCTCGTCATCGTCGTCGCGAAGACGACGCCCGAGGGCGGCGCGCACGGCCTGTCCCTGCTCGTCGTCGAGCGGGACATGGCGGGCTTCGAGCGCGGCCGCAACCTCGACAAGATCGGCCAGAAGGCGCAGGACACCGCCGAGCTGTTCTTCCACGACGTGCGCGTGCCGAAGGAGAACCTGCTCGGCGAGCTCAACGGCGCTTTCGTGCACCTGATGACGAACCTCGCCCAGGAGCGCATGGCCATCGCCGTCGCCGGGATCGCCGCCGCCGAGCACCTCCTGGAGATCACCACGGCGTACGTCAAGGAGCGCGAGGCCTTCAACCGCCCCCTCGCCAAGCTCCAGCACATCCGCTTCGAGGTCGCCGAGATGGCCACGGAATGCGCCGTCACGCGGACGTTCCTCGACCGCTGCATCGTGGATCACTCGAACGGGGAACTCGACGCGGTGCACGCGTCGATGGCCAAGTGGTGGGCGACGGAGCTGCAGAAACGGGTCGCGGACCGGTGCCTGCAGCTGCACGGCGGCTACGGCTACATGACGGAGTACGCCGTCGCGAAGGCGTTCACCGACGGGCGCATCCAGACCATCTACGGCGGCACGACCGAGATCATGAAGGAGATCATCGGCCGGGCCCTCCTCGACTGACCCTCCCGAAAGGCTATTCAGTGAGCTCCGAAGCGTACGTATACGACGCGATCCGCACCCCGCGCGGCCGCGGCAAGGCGAACGGCGCCCTGCACGGCACCAAGCCGATCGACCTCGTCGTCGGCCTCCTGCACGAGATCCAGCGGCGCTCCCCGGGCCTTGACCCGGCGGCCATCGACGACATCGTGCTCGGCGTCGTCGGGCCCGTCGGCGACCAGGGCTCCGACATCGCCCGGATCTCCGCCGTCGCCGCCGGACTCCCGGACACGGTCGCGGGCGTCCAGGAGAACCGCTTCTGTGCCTCGGGCCTGGAGGCGGTCAACATGGCGGCGATGAAGGTCCGCTCCGGCTGGGAGGACCTCGTCCTCGCCGGCGGCGTCGAGTCCATGTCGCGGGTGCCGATGGCCTCCGACGGCGGCGCCTGGTTCAACGACCCGATGACCAACCTCGCCACCGGCTTCGTGCCGCAGGGCATCGGCGCCGACCTGATCGCCACCCTGGAGGGCTACTCGCGGCGCGACGTCGACGAGTTCGCCGCCCTGTCCCAGGAGCGCGCGGCCACGGCCTGGAAGGAGGGCCGCTTCGAGAAGTCCGTGATCCCCGTGAAGGACCGCAGCGGCCTCACCGTCCTCGACCACGACGAGCACATCAGGCCCGGCACCACCGCCGACACCCTGGCGAAGCTCAAGCCGTCCTTCAAGGACATCGGCGACCTGGGCGGCTTCGACGCGGTCGCGCTGCAGAAGTACCACTGGGTGGAGAAGATCGACCACGTCCACCACGCGGGCAACTCCTCCGGCATCGTCGACGGCGCCGCGCTCGTCGCCATCGGCAACAAGGAGGTCGGCGAGCGCTACGGCCTCACCCCGCGCGCCCGCATCGTCTCCGTCGCCGTCTCCGGCTCCGAGCCCACCATCATGCTCACCGGACCCGCGCCCGCGACCCGCAAGGCCCTCGCCAAGGCCGGTCTGACCATCGACGACATCGACCTGGTCGAGATCAACGAGGCCTTCGCCGCGGTCGTCCTGCGCTTCGTCAAGGACATGGGCCTCAGCCTGGACAAGGTCAACGTCAACGGCGGCGCGATTGCGTTGGGACATCCCCTTGGCGCGACCGGAGCGATGATCCTGGGCACGCTCGTCGACGAACTGGAGCGCAGGGACCTCCGGTACGGGCTGGCCACCCTGTGCGTGGGCGGTGGGATGGGCATCGCCACGATCGTGGAACGGCTGTAGCGCTTCGCGCCGTAGGGGTTTGGGGTGCGTCGCCGACCGCGGGTGCGTCGTGGTTGCTCGCGCAGTTCCCCGCGCCCCTGAGAGGCGCACTCCGTGCGCCCTCATGAGGCGCGGCGCAGCCGCATGCCTCAGGGGTGCGGGGCCGTGACACATGCGGCTCCGCCGCGCGGGCGCGACCAGCCCCCACCGGCGGTCAGACGGCCACGACTCCCCAGCCGCCCTCCCCAGATTCCGCCTGCCACAGACTTCACGGAGACACCGACATGACCGAAAGCACGACCATCCGCTGGGAACAGGACGACACCGGCGTCGTCACGCTCGTCCTCGACGACCCGAACCAGTCCGCGAACACCATGAACCAGGCGTTCAAGGACTCCATCGCCGCGATCGCCGACCGCGCCGAGGCCGAGAAGGACGCGATCCGCGGCATCATCTACGCCTCCGCCAAGAAGACCTTCTTCGCGGGCGGCGACCTCAAGGAAATGATCAAGCTCGGGCCCGAGGACGCCCAGCTGGCGTTCGAGACCGGCACGGCCATCAAGAACTCCCTGCGCCGCATCGAGACCCTCGGCAAGCCGGTCGTCGCCGCCATCAACGGCGCGGCCCTGGGCGGCGGCTACGAGATCTGTCTGGCCAGCCACCACCGCGTCGCCCTCGACGCGCCCGGCTCCAAGATCGGCCTGCCCGAGGTCACCCTCGGCCTGCTCCCCGCGGGCGGCGGCGTCACCCGCACCGTACGCCTGCTCGGCATCACGGACGCGCTGCTCAAGGTGCTGCTCCAGGGCACCCAGTACACCCCGCGGCGCGCCCTGGAGAACGGCCTCGTGCACGAGGTGGCCGCGACCGAGGAGGAGATGCTCGCCAAGGCCCGCGCCTTCATCGACGCCCACCCCGAGTCGCAGCAGCCCTGGGACGTGCCCGGCTACCGCATCCCGGGCGGCACCCCCCGCCCAGCCGAAGTTCGCCGCCAACCTGCCCGCGTTCCCCGCCAACCTGAAGAAGCAGCTGAACGGCGCCCCCTACCCGGCCCCGCGCAACATCCTCGCGGCCGCCGTCGAGGGCGCCCAGGTCGACTTCGAGAACGCGCTGACCATCGAGGCCCGGTACTTCACGGAGCTGGTCACGGGGCAGACCGCCAAGAACATGATCCAGGCGTTCTTCTTCGACCTCCAGGCCGTCAACGCGGGCCGCAGCAGGCCGGGGGGCGTCGAGCCGCGCCAGGTCACCAAGGTCGCCGTGCTCGGCGCCGGGATGATGGGCGCGGGCATCGCCTACTCCTGCGCCCGCGCCGGCATCGACGTCGTCCTCAAGGACGTGTCCGCCGAGGCCGCGGCCAAGGGCAAGGGCTACTCGGAGAAGCTGTGCGCCAAGGCCGTCGCGCGCGGCCGCACCACCCAGGACAAGGCCGACGCGCTGCTCGCCCGCATCACGCCGACCGCCGACCCGGCGGACCTCGCGGGCTGCGACGCCGTGATCGAGGCGGTCTTCGAGGACCCCGCGCTCAAGCACAAGGTGTTCCAGGAGATCCAGGACGTCGTCGCGCCGGACGCGCTGCTGTGCTCCAACACCTCGACGCTGCCGATCACCGTCCTCGCGGAGGGCGTCGCCCGGCCCGCCGACTTCATCGGCCTGCACTTCTTCTCGCCCGTCGACAAGATGCCGCTCGTCGAGATCATCAAGGGCGAGCGGACCGGCGAGGAGGCGCTCGCGCGCGCCTTCGACCTCGTACGCCAGATCAACAAGACCCCGATCGTCGTGAACGACTCGCGCGGCTTCTTCACCTCCCGCGTCATCGGGCACTTCATCAACGAGGGCGTCGCGATGGTCGGCGAGGGCATCGAGCCCGCGTCCGTCGAGCAGGCCGCCGCCCAGGCGGGCTACCCGGCGAAGGTCCTGTCCCTGATGGACGAGCTGACCCTGACGCTGCCCCGCAAGATCCGCAACGAGTCGAAGCGGGCGATCGAGGAGGCGGGCGGCACCTGGCCCGCACACCCGGCCGAGGCCGTCATCGACCGCATGGTCGACGAGTTCGGCCGCACCGGCCGCAGCGGCGGCGGGGGCTTCTACGACTACGGCGACGACGGCAAGCGCACGGGCCTGTGGCCGGGCCTGCGCGAGCACTTCGGCAAGCCGGGCCACATGGTCCCGTTCCGCGACATGCAGGAGCGGATGCTGTTCTCCGAAGCGCTCGACACCGTGCGCCTCCTTGAGGAGGGCGTCCTGACGTCGGTCGCCGACGCCAACATCGGCTCCATCCTCGGGATCGGCTTCCCGGGCTGGACGGGCGGCGTGCTCCAGTACATCAACGGCTACGAAGGGGGCCTGCCCGGCTTCGTGGCCCGCGCCCGCGAGCTCGCCGAGCGCTACGGAGAGCGGTTCACGCCGCCCGCGCTGCTCGTCGAGAAGGCGGAGCGCGGCGAGCGGTTCAGCGACGACTGACGGCGCCGGACGCGCCGCCGGGGGAGTGGCTCAGGTGTCCTTGAGCCACTCCCTCAGCTCTTCCTTCAGGGACCGCTGGAACGCGGTCACCAGCGCCTGCACCACCAGCGGCTGCATATGGGCCGAGAGCGACTTCATCGCCTTCAGCGCCGCCACGTGCTCGGGGTCCGCCGGGTCCGACTCCCGCTCGCGGTAGGGGCTCCAGACCTCGTCGCGGAAGAGCCGCGACAGCTCGTGCGCGGCCGAGCGCGAGTGCTCGAGCAGGACCGTGCGCGCGGCCAGGATCGTCTCGTGCGGGATCGGTACGTCGAGCAGCCGCACCCCGAGCCGCAGCAGACCGGGGTCCATCCGGCAGCGGTCCGCGTCGGCGTCGTACGCGACGACGCCCATCGCCGCGAGCCGCTCCACGTCCTGGTCCGACAGGGCGCGGCCCGCCCGGCGCTCCAGCTCCGCGCGGGAGACGTCCTCCGCCGAGTCCGGCGCCCAGGAGGCCACCACCGCGCGGTGGATGGCCAGGTCGTGCGCGCTCAGGTCGGGCGGCAGGCGCTCCAGGTACCGCTCGATCGCGGCGAGCGTCATGCCCTGGTCCTTGAGCTCCTCGATGAGGACGAGGCGGGAGAGGTGCGCAGGGCCGTAGTGGCCGACGCGGCGCGGGCCGATCACGGGCGGCGGCAGCAGGCCCTTGGTGCCGTAGAAGCGGATCGTGCGGACCGTGACGCCCGCGCGCGCGGCCAGTTCGTCGACCGTGAACGTCGCTTCGTCGGCGGATGCCTCCGTGTCCGTCGTCATGGCCTGCGTCGCCTCCCCGCGTCGTGCAGTAATGCGGTGCAACAGTATTGCTGTGCCACCGCCGCTGTGAAAGTCTCCGATCCCGTCACGCCACGTAGCCGATGACGAACCGACGGTGCGAACCGACGGTGCCAGGAGGCGGTTTCATGACCACGAACCTGCGTCTTCCCGGGAACCCGGCCGACCTCACGTTCCCCGCCCTGCTGCTGCGCAACGCCGAGGACCATCCCGAACTGCCCGCGCTGTCCTGGCGCGAGGGCGGTGCGACTCGGTGGACGACGCTGACCTGGAGCGAGGTGCGCCGCAAGGTCGCGGTCCTCGCGGCCGGATACGCGGCCCTCGGCGTCCGCCGCGGCGAGCACGTCCTGATGATGATGGGCAACCGCCCCGAGCACTGGCTGAGCGACCTCGCCCTGGTCCACATCGGCGCCGTGCCCGTCACGGTGTACGGCACGTCGGCGCCCGAGCAGGTCGCCCACATCGCCCGGCACAGCCGCGCCCGCTTCGCGATCGTCGAGGGCGAGCGCGAGATCGCCCGCTTCGAACCGCTCATCGACGACGCCACCACGCCCCTGGAACGC
Organism: Streptomyces sp. NPDC059003; assembly: GCF_042740445.1. Classification (NCBI taxonomy): domain Bacteria; kingdom Bacillati; phylum Actinomycetota; class Actinomycetes; order Kitasatosporales; family Streptomycetaceae; genus Streptomyces; species Streptomyces sp. NPDC059003. The sequence goes on from NZ_JBHYJH010000223.1 coordinate 9,101, forward strand.
CTCGTGGTCGTCGACCCGGCGGCCGCGGGAGAGCACCGCACGTACGGCTCGCTGCACGCGACGGGCGCCCGCCTGCACCACCCCGACACGTTCGAGAAGGCCTGGCGCGAGAGCCGCGCCACGGACCTGCTGACCGTCGTCTACACCTCCGGCACCACCGGCGACCCCAAGGGCGTGTGCCTGACCCACCGGGGCGTCCTGCTCGACTCCATGGCCCTGGACGAGGTCACCGACTTCCCGCCGCACGTCGAGCACATCTGCTACCTGCCGTTCGCGCACATCGCGGAGCGCGTCCTCGGCATCTACCTGCCGTTGTTCCGGGCCTCGCCCGTGCACCTGTGCGCGGACCCGGCGCTGCTCGCCGCCACCGCGCGGGAGCTGCGCCCGCGGCAGTTCTTCGGCGTCCCGCGCGTGTGGGAGAAGCTCGCCGCGTCCTTCCGAACGGCGCTCGCCGGGCTGCCCGCGGAGCGGCGGAGCGCCGTGGCGGCCGCGAACGAGACGGCCCGGGCGCACGTCGCCTGCCGTGAGCGCGGCGAAGCGCCGCCCGCGGACCTCGACGCCGCCTACCGCGCCGCCAAGGAGCAGGTCCTGGACCCGCTGCTCAGGCTCGCCGGGCTCGACCGGCTCCTGTGGACGTCGAGCGCGGCGGCGCCGATGCCGGTGGACGTGGCGCGGTTCTGGGCCGGCTTCGGTGTGGTGATCATGGACGCGTGGGGTCTGACGGAGACCTCGGGCCCCGTCACGGCCAACGGCCCCGAGGCCTTCAGGGTCGGCTCGGTGGGCAAGCCGCTGCGGGGCATGGAGGTACGGGTCGCCGACGACGGCGAGATCCTGGTGCGGGGCCCCTTCGTGTGCGAGGGCTATCTGCGGGCCGACGGCGGCATCGACGACGTGCGGGGCGCGGACGGCTGGTTCGCGACCGGCGACGTGGGGCGGCTCGACGCGGACGGCTATCTGTGGATCACCGACCGCAAGAAGGAGCTCATCATCACGTCCACGGGCAAGAACGTGGCGCCCGCGCTCGTCGAGAACACCCTCAAGGAGCACCCGCTGATCGGCCAGGCCCTGGTCCACGGCGACGGCCGCTCGTACCTGGTGGCGCTGCTCGTCCTGGACCCGGAGACCACCGCGGCCTGGACGGCGGCGCGCGGCATCGAGGGCGACCCGACCGCGAGCCAGGAGGTCAGGGACGAGGTGGCCCGCGCCGTCGAGGCGGCCAACGCGCGCCTCAACCGCACCGAGCAGGTCAAGCGCCACCGGCTGCTCGGCGAGGAGTGGGGGCCGCAGACCGGGGAGCTCACGCCGTCCCTGAAGCTGCGGCGCCGGGTCATCACGGCCAAGTACCGGGACCTCATCGAGGAGCTGTACGCCGTATGACACAGGCCTGTACAGAAGCCTCCCACCATGTGAGAAGTACCGCTATGTGACGTGCGCCACCGCGTTATAAGCGATCTGTGAGGGAAGGTGTCGGGTCGGTCCGTGGTGCGTCAGGGGCACCACGGGCCGGAGCACATCCGGACCCCGGGAGCTCTTTCCGGGCACCACAGAGTGGACCTTCCACGTGAGCAACGACGCCGTAGACACGGCCGTGGACGCAGCGCGCGCCGCTGAGTCCCAGGCCCCCGCGGACGCGGGCGACGCCGGTTACAGCAAGGACCTCAAGGCCCGCCACGTCAACATGATCGCCATCGGTGGCGCGATCGGCACCGGCCTCTTCCTCGGGGCGGGTGGCCGCCTCCACTCGGCGGGCCCCGCGCTCGCTGTCGCGTACCTCGTGTGCGGCATCATCGCCTTCTTCGTCGTACGCGCCCTCGGCGAGATGGTCCTGTACCGCCCCTCGTCCGGCTCGTTCGTCAGTTACGCGCGTGAGTTCCTCGGCGAGAAGGGCGCCTACGTCGCCGGCTGGATGTACTTCCTCAACTGGTCGACGACGTGCATCGCCGACATCACGGCGATCGCGCTCTACACGCACTACTGGAGCTTCTTCACCGACATCCCGCAGTGGGTGCTCGCGCTCGTCGCCCTCGCGGTGGTGCTCGCGGTGAACCTGATCTCGGTGAAGTACTTCGGCGAGATGGAGTTCTGGTTCGCGATCATCAAGGTCGCGGCGCTCGTGGCGTTCATGTTCATCGGCATCTTCCTGGTGTCCACGCAGCACGACGTCGGCGGCGAGAAGCCCGGCCTGAACATGATCACCGACCACGGCGGCTTCCTGCCGAACGGCCTGATGCCGGTCGTGATCGTCCTCCAGGGCGTCGTCTTCGCGTACGCCTCCCTGGAGCTGGTCGGCGTCGCGGCGGGCGAGACCAAGGACCCGCACAAGATCGTGCCGCGCGCGGTGAACTCGATCATGTGGCGCGTGGGCCTGTTCTACGTCGGCTCGGTCGTGCTGCTCGCGCTGCTCCTGCCCGGCTCGGTGTACTCGGCCGACGAGAGCCCCTTCGTCACCGTGCTCTCCAAGATCGGCGTCTCGGGCGCCGGTGACGTGATGAACTTCGTCGTCCTCACGGCGGCCATGTCCTCGCTGAACTCCGGCCTGTACTCCACCGGCCGCATCCTGCGCTCGATGGCCATGGCGGGCTCGGCCCCGAAGTTCACGGCCAGGATGAACCGCAACCAGGTGCCCTACGGCGGCATCCTGCTCACCGCGTCGATCGGTGTGCTCGGCGTCGGCCTGAACCGCGTCGTGCCGGACCAGGCGTTCGAGATCGTCCTGAACGTCGCGTCGCTCGGCATCATCGGCACCTGGATCACGATCATGATCTGTCACCTGGCGTTCGTGAAGCGCGCCAACGAGGGCGCGTTCGAGCGGCCCAGCTTCCGGCTGCCCGGCAGCGGCATCACCGAGTACGTCACCATCGCGTTCCTCCTGGCCGTGCTCGGCCTGATGTGGAAGGACGCCGAGGTGGGCCGCAAGACGCTGTTCCTGATCCCGGTGGTCGCCGCGGCCCTCACCGTGGGCTGGTACTGCATCCGCCGCAAGGCCGACCGCGAGGCGGCCCAGCTCACGAAGTAGCAGGCCGGGGTAC
>NZ_JBHYJH010000224.1:0-11870 GCF_042740445.1 Streptomyces sp. NPDC059003
AGTTCTCGTTGTTGTCGGTCCCTCCGGCCCCGCCCGGCCCCCGCCGGTTGTGGTGGGGGGGGCCGGGCCCCCTCACGGTGTGGGGGGGGGCCCGGGCGGGCCCCCCCCCCCTGACTCGTACGCGGTGACGGCTAGTTGATGGCCTTGATCAGCTCGCCGTTCGACGTGTCGCCGCTGAGCTCCCAGAAGAAGGTGCCGCCGAGGCCCTGCTGGTTCTTGTAGTTCATCTTCCCCGCGATGGTGGCCGGGGTGTCGTAGCTCCACCAGTTGTTGCCGCAGTGCGCGTACGCGGTGCCGCCGACCGTGCCGTTGGCCGGGCACTTGGTCTTGAGCACCTTGTAGTCGTCGATGCCCTGCTCGTACGTGCCCTGCGCGGGGCCGGTCGCGGTGCCGCCGGGGGCCTTCTGGGTGACGCCCGTCCAGCCGCGGCCGTAGAAGCCGATGCCGAGGAGCAGCTTGTCGGACGGGATGCCGAGGCCCTTGAGCTTGGCGATCGTCGCCTGCGAGTGCCAGTCGGCCTTGGGGATGCCGGTGTAGGAGCTGAGCGGCGAGTGCGGCGCCGTCGGTCCCTTGGCCTCCCAGGCGCCGAAGAAGTCGTACGTCATCGGGTTGTACCAGTCGACGTACTGGGCGGCGCCCGCGTAGTCCGCGGCGTCGATCTTGCCGCCGGACGAGGCGTCGGCCGGGATGGCGGCCGTGACCAGGTTGTTCGCGCCGAACTTGGCGCGCACCGCGGCCATCAGGTTCTTGTACGCCGCCCGCCCGCTGGTGTCACAGCTCAGCCCGCAGGCGTTCGGGTACTCCCAGTCGATGTCGATGCCGTCGAAGACGTCGGCCCACTTGGAGTTCTCGACCAGGTCGTAGCAGGACTGGGCGAAGGCGGCCGGGTTCTTCGCGGCCTCGGTGTAGCCGCCCGACCAGGTCCAGCCGCCGAAGGACCACAGGATCTTGAGGCTCGGGTGCTTCTTCTTGAGCTTGCGCAGCTGGTTGAAGTTGCCGCGCAGCGGCTGGTCCCAGGTGTCGGCCACGCCGTCGACGCTCTGGTCGGCGCCGTACGCCTTGTCGGTCGCGGCGTAGGCGTCGCCCATCGTGCACTTGCCGCCCTGGACGTTGCCGAAGGCGTAGTTGATGTGCGTGAGCTTGTTGGCGGAGCCGGACGTCTCGACGTTCTTGACGTGGTAGTTCCGGCCGTAGACGCCCCATTCGGTGAAGTAGCCGACCACGCGGGAGCCGGCCTGGGCCTCGGCGGTCCCGGCGGCTTCGGCGGTGGCCCCGGAGGCGGCCTTCGGGGTCTGCGGTCCGGCGGTGGCGGTGCCCGCGCCGGCGAGCAGGCCCGCGCCGAGGGCGGCGCAACACGCGGTGGCCAGGAGCGCCTTGAGGGCGCGGGGACGGTTCGGTCGTGGCATCGCTGTCTCCTCGTGGGGGAGGGGAGCAAGTGGGGGTGGTGCTGACCTCGTGGGCTGATCCGTGTGGTCGCGCGTTGAATTGGCATGAACGCGGAAACGCCCTGTGCCGCTGGACTCTAGGGAGGACTAGACCAGTGCGTCAATGGTTCGGACCAATGCGGGTTCCGTTTCCGCGCCCCGCGCCCACGGGTGCCGCCGTACCGCCCGACGGGACAACGGCCGGTGAAGATCCGAAACCGGGCCGGGGAACCCGTGACGACCTGCCGCCGATCGGGCATACTCAACGCGCCGCAGTCGCTGGTCAGCCGCTTCCGCGATCCGGAGGGGCAGCATCGGCTCGGCAGTCACCCGGCGGCGGCGCCACACCCTGTGCGCGTGCCCGCTGCAAGCCGCCCTACATGGGACGACGAGGGAGAGGAGAGCACGATGCCCGAAGGAGCCCCGCAGCCGGTGGAGCGTCAGTTCCCCACCGAAGAGGCCAGGGATCTGCTCGCGCTCGTACGCGACGTGATCCAACGCGAGATCGCGCCGCACGCGGCCGAAGAGGAGGAGGCGGGACGCTTCCCGCGCGAACTCTTCACCCTGCTCTCCGAGTCGGGCCTGCTCGGCCTCCCCTACGACTCCGCCTTCGGCGGCGGCGACCAGCCGTACGAGGTCTACCTCCAGGTCCTCGAAGAGCTCGCCGCCGCGCGCCTGACCGTCGGCCTCGGCGTCAGCGTGCACTCCCTGGCCTGCCACGGCCTCGCGGGCTACGGCACCAAGGAGCAGCAGGCCGAGCACCTGCCCGCGATGCTGGGCGGCGGGCTCCTCGGCGCCTACTGCCTGTCCGAGCCGTCGTCCGGATCCGACGCCGCGTCGCTGCGCACCAAGGCCGTGCGCGACGGCGACGACTGGGTCATCACCGGTACGAAGGCGTGGATCACGCACGGCGGCGTCGCCGACTTCTACACCGTCCTCGCCCGCACCGGCGGCGAGGGCCCGCACGGCGTCACGGCCTTCCTCGTGCCGGGCGACGCCGAGGGCCTCACGGCCGCCGCGCCCGAGAAGAAGATGGGCATGAAGGGCTCGCCCACCGCGCAGCTGCACTTCGACGGGGTCCGCGTGCCCGACTCCCGGCGCGTCGGCGACGAGGGCCAGGGCTTCGCCATCGCGCTCTCGGCGCTCGACTCGGGGCGGCTCGGCATCGCGGCCTGCGCCGTCGGCGTGGCCCAGGCGGCCCTCGACGAGGCCCTCGCGTACGCGACGCAGCGGCAGCAGTTCGGCCGGCCCATCGCCGACTTCCAGGGCCTGCGCTTCATGCTCGCCGACATGGCGACGCAGATCGAGGCGGGCCGGGCCCTGTATCTGGCGGCGGCCCGGCTGCGGGACGCGGGCAAGCCGTTCTCCAAGCAGGCCGCCATGGCCAAACTCCTGTGTACGGACGCCGCGATGAAGGTGACGACGGACGCCGTGCAGGTCCTCGGCGGCTACGGCTACACCGTGGACTTCCCGGTCGAGCGCTTCATGCGCGAGGCCAAGGTCCTGCAGATCGTCGAGGGCACCAATCAGATCCAGCGCATGGTCATCGCCCGCCACCTCGCGGGTCCCGACTCACGCTGAGCCGCGGGTCGGGGGCGGCGCCGTCCGGCGAGGCGAGCCGGAATCCGAACGACGTGTCCGGGCCGGGGGCAGGAGCGGGCAGCGGTTCGGCGCGCCCGTCGAAGCGGGGGTCCGCGGCGGGCTTGGCCAGGGGCCTGCGGGGGGTCGCGTACCGGTCGTCGTGGCCCGCGCCGAAGGGGGCGGGCCGGTCGGCGGCCTTGGGGGCGGCGCCGTAGGAGGTGTCGCGGGGCGGACCGAACGACGAGTCACCGGACGGGCCGAACGAGGTATCAGGAGGCGGGCCGAACTGCCCCTCCGCGCCGGTCCCGTACGGGTTGTGTCCGCCGGTCCCGTAAGGGCTCTGCCCGCCCGCGCCGCTCTCGTAGGGGTTCGGCCCGCCCGTGCCGAAGGCGCCCCGGCCGCTTGCGGGAACGCGCCCGCCCGCGCCGGCCCGCGCGTCCGGACCGCCCCCGAACTGCCCCGCGCCACCCGCGCCGAACGGCGTCGCGCCACCCGCGCCGAACCGCGTGTCCTGGTCACCGCCGAAGTCACCGCCGACGCCGCCGAAGTCGCCGCCGAACCGCGGCTCCCGACCGGCCCCGAACCGCGCGTCACGCCCCTCCCCGAACCGTGTGTCCCGCCCCTCCCCGAACCGCCCGTCGCGCCCGTCCCCGAACCGGCCGTCGGGCCCGGTCCCGAACCGCGCGTCCCGGTTCACCCCGAACGACGACTCCCGGTTCACCCCGAACTGCCCGCCGAACTGGCCCGTCCGCACGGTCGGCTCCGCGAGGCGCACCCACTCCGGGTCGTGGCGGCCCGGCAGGGTGCGGCCGCGGTCGGCCCACTGGCGCACCAGGGCGCGGTAGATCGGCGGGTCCTGGGGCGGGGCGGGCTGGGGCGGGGGAGGCGACGGCTGGGGTTGCGGTGCGTACGGGGGCTGCTGTGAATAGGGCGGCTGTTGGGGATACTGGGACGGGTGAGGAACCGATTCTGCGGACGCGGGCGCCGACGCCAGAGCGCGCCTGCGGTGGCCTGACGGAGCGTGTGTGGGGGTCGTCATGTCCGGCCAACGCGCGCCACGGCGAGCAGGTCACCATCGAGCTGAATCGAGCGTGAGTTCACGCGACGGTCATGAGGGGCGCGTGCGTCGCACCGCGCCCGCGCCGCCGCGCGCGAAGGGCTCGGCGCGGACCGGGGCGAGCCGGGGCACGGGCCCGGCACGCGTCTGGCCCCGGCACGATATCTGACGTACCGTCAACTCCGCGCCGGAGGCCCCGCCGCCACCGGCGACCTCGACTGCCCTGCTCCCAGGGAGGTGTGCCGTGCCGGACGACCGCCCCGTGCCGCTCGACGAGTACCCCGTCCACCAGGTGGCGCTCTCGATGAAGCACGTCGCCACCGGCGACCGCAACGCGTACGACCGCTGCATCTTCCACGTCCTCGACCACCGGGGCCGCGCCCTGCTCATCCTCGGGCTCGGGGTCTACCCGAACACCGGTGTCATGGACGCGTACGCCACCCTGCGCACCGGCGATACGCTGCACGCCGTACGCGCGTCCGACGCGCTCGGTGACGACCGCATGAACCTGGCCGTCGGCCCCCTCCGCATCACCGTCGACGAGCCCCTGCGCAGGCTGCGCCTCACCTGCGCCGCCGACCCGGACGACGCCGACTCCCTCGCGTACGACCTCATCTGGACCGCCGACTTCCCCGCCCTGTGGGAGCCGCACCACGTCCAGCGCCGCGGCGGCCGCCTCACCCTCGAAGGCCGCCGCTTCGTGCAGGCGGGCCGCTGCGAGGGAACGATCCGCGTCGGCGGCGACACCATACCGGTGACGGCGGGGGAGTGGACGGCGACCCGTGACCGCAGCTGGGGCGTCCGGCCGATCCCCGGCGAGGAAGGCGGGCGCCTGGCCGAGGAGTTCGCGACGGACGGGTTCTTCTGGATCTGGTGCCCGGTGCGGTTCGACGACCGCTTCCTGATGGTCGTCATGCAGGAGGACGCCGACGGCTACCGCACCCTCAACGACGCGACCCTCGTCCGTCCCGGCCACCCCGACCGCCAACTGGGCTGGCCCCAGGCCGACATCGCCTACCGCTCCGGCAGCCGTCCCCAAGCTCTCAACTCCGTTCGAGCTGGGGGATACCCCATTCCCGAGAGCGCCGTCATCCACCTGACCGACCCGGTCGGGCGCAAGCCGCTGGAGCTCGGCGTCGAGGTCCTCACCTCCACCCCGCTCGCCATCGGCGCGGGCTACCCGCCCGCCGACGACTGGCAGCACGGCACCTGGCAGGGCCGCGCCTGGTGCGACCGCCGCACCTACGACCTGTCCGACCCGGCGGCCCATCCCCTTGCCGCATACGGCGTGATCGACCACGCGGCGCGCTGCACGCTCGACGGACGCGTCGGCCACGGCATCTTCGAGCACGGCACGTTCGGCCGCCACGACCCGACCGGCTTCACCGGCTTCGACTCGGCGGCGCCCTGAGAGGAGCGCGCACATGGCCACGGCACCCCGCCCCCGCACCACCACGCGTGACCCCGAAGAGCTCACCCGGAGGCTCACCGCCTGGCTCGGCACCCGCCTCCCCGGCGCGACGGCCGCCGACGTGTCCGTGCCCGAGGCCAACGGCATGTCGAGCGAGACCCTCCTGTTCCGGATCGAGCACTCCCGGCCGCCCGTCCGCGACTGCGCCCTGCGGCTCGCGGCGGACCCGACGGCGTACACGGTCTTCCCGGTGTACGACATGCCGCGCCAGTACCGCACGATGCGCCTCGTGGCCGAGCACACCGACGTGCCGGTGCCGCGCGTGCTGTGGCTGGAGCGGGATCCGGGGCCGCTGGGCGCGCCGTTCTTCGTCATGGAGCGCGTCGAGGGCCGGGTGCCGCCGGACGTCATGCCGTACACGTACGAAGGAAACTGGCTGCACGCCGCGAGCGACGCCGAACGGGCCCGGCTCGAGGACGCGACGGTCCGCGTCATCGCGCGCCTGCACGACCAGGCCCCGGCGGCCGCCGCCGCGTTCCTCGCGCTGCCGGGCGACGGCGACCCGCTGCGCCGCCACGTCCTGGCCCAACGCGCCTACTACGACTGGGTGGTGCGGGGCCTGCCGCGCTCACCCCTGATCGAGAGCGCCTTCGCCCGCATCGAGGAGCTGTGGCCGCGCGAGGCGGGCGAGACGGTGCTGAACTGGGGCGATGCCCGCATCGGCAACATCGTCTACGCCGGCTTCGACCCCGCGGGCGTCCTCGACTGGGAGATGGCCTGCCTCGGCCCGCGCGAGGTCGACCTCGGCTGGACCGTGTACCTGCACCGCTTCTTCCAGGACCTGACGGTCGGCTTCGGGCAGCCCGGCCTGCCGGACTTCCTGCGCCGGGACCGGGTGGAGGACCGGTACGCGGAGCTGACCGGCCACCGGCCGCGCGACATGGACTTCTACACGCTGTACGCCGCACTGCGGCACGCGATCGTCATGCTGCGCGTCGCGTACCGCCAGGTGCACTTCGGTGAGGCGGCGCTGCCGGAGGACCCGGACACACTGATCCTGCACCACGCCAGCCTCGCGGCGATGGTGCGGGACGACTACTGGTGAGGTGACGGGGGCTCAGGCCGCGGCGCGGCGGGTCTGCCGCGGCACCCGGATCGGGCGCGAACCCGGGCCGCCCACGTGCGAGAACGGCTGCGTGCGCCAGTCCAGGCCCTGAGGCAGCGTCAGGAGCAGGGCCGTGTCCTGCTCCTGGAGGTCGGCCGACTCGTCCGCGGGCTCGGCCTCGGCCGCCGGGCGGCCGGTGCCGGCACAGACGGTGAGTCCGAAGGGGTTCCACGGAGTGGGGCACAGGGCGTGCTCGGGCAGGATGTCCTCGTCCGCGAGGAGCGCGATGGGCTGCCCGCAGTCCGGGCAGTTCACGCGGTACATCTCGAAGGTGTCGTAGGCGTCGAACTCGTCGTCGGGCGCCTCGGCGGTGTCAGTGAGGTCGGTGGCGTCGGTGGGTTCGACGCCCTCCGGCGCGGGCTCGAGCTCGACGGGCTGCTGCTTGCGGCGCGCGGAACGACCCGGACGCTTCAGGTTCTGCATGGGAATCTCCCCCTCGGGTGGGCCGGCAAGGCACTGCGGCCTCGGCCAAGGCGCTGCGGCCCCGACCACAGCAAGCACTTCCCGTCCCGTCCTCGGGGTAATCGCGGCAGCCCGACGGACACGGGCATGGGTATGTGGCGTTCGTCACATGCCAGGTGGAGATGCCGTTGTGCGCGGGGCGGCTCCGGAGGCACGGGCGGTGCGCGGCGGCGTACGGGGTGCTCGTGAAGAGCGCCCCCTACGGGACCCCGGCTTCGCGCTCCGGCCGCCGTGCTCCCGCGCGCGGGAGTGCCGCCGCGCGTCACCCCGGGCGTCCCCCGGGACGTCACTTCGGGTGGCCCCGGGCGTCACTCAGGTATCGGCGGGGATCAAGGGCACTGTAGGTTCGGCGCATGGAGGAGCTGGATCGACAGATCGTGCAGCTGCTCGTCAAAGACGGGCGGATGAGCTACACCGACCTGGGCAAGGCCACGGGCCTGTCCACGTCGGCCGTGCACCAGCGGGTGCGCAGGCTGGAGCAGCGCGGGGTGATCCGCGGGTACGCCGCGGTCGTCGACCCCGAAGCCGTCGGCCTGCCGCTCACGGCGTTCATCGCGGTGAAGCCGTTCGACCCCAGCGCCCCCGACGACATCGCCGAGCGCCTCGCGGGCGTCCCCGAGATCGAGGCCTGTCACAGCGTGGCGGGCGCCGAGAACTACCTCCTGAAGGTCAGGGTCGCCACCCCGCACGAGCTGGAGAACCTCCTGGCCCGCCTGCGCTCCCTCGCCGGTGTGTCCACCCACACGACGGTGGTCCTCTCCACGCCGTACGAGGCGCGGCCGCCGCAGGTCTGACCTGTCGCCCGCCGCCCGGGGCCCGACGGTCCTGCGGGCGGCGCACTGCGACGCTCGCGCGCGGGTGGGTGCGCGGTGACCGTGCACCCCGGGAGCGGGTGGCATCCGGCGAAGCGGGACACTGTTCCCCATGAGTGAGCGCGTCACCCCCGAAGCCGCTGGAGTCCCGGAAACCCCTGGAGCTCCTGGCGCTCCTGAAGCTCCCGACGGCGGACACCGCACCGTCCTGCTGCGTGGCGGCGAAGTCCACAGCCCCGCCGACCCCTTCGCGACCGCGATGGTCGTCGAGCGCGGCCAGGTCGCCTGGGTCGGCTCCGAAGGCGCCGCCGACGCCTTCGCCGACGGGGTCGACGACGTCGTCGACCTCGAAGGTGCCCTGGTCACCCCGGCGTTCACGGATGCCCACGTGCACACCACGGCCACCGGCCTCGCGCTGACGGGACTCGATGTCTCCACGGCCCGGAGCCTCGACGACGCGCTCATTCTCGTACGCGAATACGCCGCCGCGCGCCCGGGGGACCGGGTGCTGCTCGGGCACGGCTGGGACGCCGCCCGCTGGCCCGGCGGCCGGCCGCCCACGCGCGCGGAGCTCGACGAGGCCACCGGCGGCCGCCCGCTCTACCTGTCGCGCATCGACGTCCACTCCGCCGTCGCCAGCACCGCGCTCCTCGACCTGGTCCCGGGCCTCGCCGACACCGCCGGATTCACCGCGGACGGGCCCCTGACCGCCGCCGCCCACCACGCCGTCCGCGAGGCCGCCCACGGGGCCGTCACGCCCCAGCAGCGCACCGACGCCCAGCGGGCCGCGCTCCGGCACGCCGCGTCGCTCGGCATCGGCTCCGTGCACGAGTGCGCGGGCCCCACCATCTCCAGCGAGGACGACCTCACCGCGCTGCTGCGCCTGGCCGCGGAGAAGGCCGGGCCGCGCGTCGTCGGCTACTGGGCCGAGCAGGGCCCCGAAGGCGTCGCCCGCGCGCGGGAGCTCGGCGCGGCCGGCGCCGCCGGTGACCTGTTCGTGGACGGCGCGCTCGGCTCGCACACCGCCTGGCTGCACGAGCCGTACGCCGACTCCGCGGGCGCCACCGGCAACTCCTACCTGACCGCCGCCGACGTGGCCGCCCACGTCGTCGCCTGCACCGACGCGGGCCTCCAGGCGGGCTTCCACGCCATCGGCGACGCCGCCGTGACCGCCGTGATCGAGGGCCTGCGGACCGCCGCCGACCAGGTCGGCCTCGCCCGCGTCCGCGCGGCCAGGCACCGTGTCGAGCACGCCGAGATGCTCTCCCCGGAGACGGTCGCCGCGTTCGCCGAGCTCGGCCTCACCGCGTCCGTGCAGCCCGCCTTCGACGCGCTGTGGGGCGGCGACGGCATGTACGCCCAGCGCCTGGGCGCCGAGCGGGCCCGCACCCTCAACCCGTACGCGGCCCTGCTGCGGGCCGGTGTCCCGCTCGCCTTCGGCTCCGACAGCCCCGTGACGCCGCTCGACCCCTGGGGCACCGTCCGCGCCGCGGCCTTCCACCACACCCCCGAGCACCGCGTCTCCGTGCGCGCCGCGTTCACCGCGCACACCCGCGGCGGCTGGCGCGCCATCGGCCGCGACGACGCGGGCGTCCTCGTGCCCGGCGCCCCCGCCGACTACGCCGTGTGGCGCACCGGCGAACTCGTCGTCCAGGCGCCGGACGACCGGGTCGCCCGCTGGTCCACCGACCCGCGCTCCGGCACCCCCGGCCTGCCCGACCTCACCCCCGGCGCCGACCTGCCGGTCTGCCTGCGCACCGTGGTGGGCGGTCGGACGGTATTCGTACGGCCACAGGAGTGACGCGGCGGGGGCGGCGCGGCTCCGAACGGGCCCACGCGGCGCGTCGCGCCGCCCGCACGCCCTCGCCACTGACCTGCTGATCTGCAAAGACACCGCAGGTCAGACGGGTATTGACAGACGGCCGCCGTCGGCGGGTAGTTTCGGCCGCGTCCACCACAGGACGCCTGACCGGCGAACCTCCACGCAGTCGTCGAACGCCGCTGGGTCACGGGCGGTGTGCCGCACCGGCGCACCGCCACAGGGAGCCAGGTCCAGTGCCTGCGACGCCCAGGCGCGGGAACGTCACCGCCGGACAGGGCGTCCCCTCTGCTCCGCTTCCTGGGAGCTCGGGGGAGGTGCGACCCGGGTGGGGCCCGGACGCTCAGTAGACAACGGCTCTCGGTCGATCCGCAGCCAGCGGGTCCCAGGCCGGCCCGAAGGGTGCCGGGCCCCGACCCGCAGGACCGCCGCTGCCCGCGCGCCCGCCGTGCGGGGTGGGCGCGGGCGGTGGGCGCGGCGGGCCGGAGCGCCGCGACAACGGCCCAGGCCCGGGCCACTATGGTGGTCCCCTGCGTACGAACGAAGGGGCAGTAGTGAGCAACGGCGGCGGGACCAGCGAAGCAGCGGACGCGGGACGGCAGTTCGGCCCGCTCGGCCAGGCCTTGGTGATCATCCCGACCTACAACGAGGCGGAGAACATCCAGGCCATCGTCGGCCGGGTGCGCACCGCCGTGCCCCAGGCGCACGTCCTCGTCGCCGACGACAACAGCCCCGACGGCACCGGCAAGATCGCCGACGAGCTGGCGGGCGAGGACGACCAGGTCCACGTGCTGCACCGCAAGGGCAAGGAAGGCCTCGGCGCCGCCTATCTCGCGGGCTTCGCCTGGGGCATGGAGCACGGCTACGGCGTCCTCGTCGAGATGGACGCCGACGGCTCGCACCAGCCCGAGGAACTGCCCCGCCTGCTCACCGCCCTCAAGGGGGCCGACCTCGTGCTCGGCTCGCGCTGGGTGCCGGGCGGACGGGTCGTCAACTGGCCCAAGTCCCGCGAGTTCCTCTCCCGGGGCGGCAGCACGTACTCGCGGCTGCTGCTCGACGTGCCGATCCGCGACGTCACCGGCGGCTTCCGTGCCTTCCGGCGCGAGACCCTCGAAGGGCTCGGCCTCGGCGACGTGGCCTCCCAGGGCTACTGTTTCCAGGTCGACCTGGCGCGCCGCGCCGTCAAGGCGGGCTACCACGTGGTGGAGGTGCCCATCACCTTCGTCGAGCGGGAGCACGGCGACAGCAAGATGAGCCGCGACATCGTCGCGGAAGCGCTGTGGCGGGTCACCGCCTGGGGCGTGGGCGAGCGGGTCGGCAAGGTCATCGGCCGCAAGCCGTCCGACCCCCGTTCTTGATCACCCACTTATCCCGGTCTGAGCCGGGGCCAGGCACACTGGGAGCATGACGACTGGCGCACCGCCTCCCTTCACGACCCCTGCCCGGCCCCGGCGCTCGCGCGTCCTCAGGTTCCTGCCTCTCGGCCTCGCCGCGTGGCTGGTCCTGGAGATCTGGCTCCTGACCGTCGTGGCGGGTGCCTCCAGCGGCCTGACCGTGTTCCTGCTGCTCGTGGGCGGCCTGGTGCTCGGCTCGTTCGTCATCAAGCGGGCCGGTCGCCGCGCCTTCAAGAACCTCAGCGAAGCGCTGCAGCAACAGCAGCGCGGTCTTGCGCCCGCACCCGAGCAGGGCGGCGGCAGCGCCCTGACGATGCTCGGCGGCCTGCTCCTCATCCTGCCCGGCCTGATATCCGACGCCCTCGGTCTGCTGCTCCTCGTCCCGCCGCTGCAGAAGGCCGTGAGCCGCAGTGCGGAGCGGGCCTTCGAGCGCAAGCTGCGCGAGGCCGCGGCGGCGGCGCCCGGCGGCCTGGGGGACGCCTTCCAGCAGGCCCGCATGCAGCACCCCGACGGCAAGGTGGTCCAGGGCGAGGTAATCCGGGACGACCAGCCCACGGGGCCCTTCGGGGGGTCGGACGACCCACAGCTGCCGCGCTGAGGCCGGTTCCTCGCGGGGCGCCCCAGACCCGCCCCTTTACCCAGATCCAGGGGGCTCCGCCCCCTGGACCCCCGTTTATCGGCGCTCCGCGCCTCGTCCTCAAACGCCGGACGGGCTGAATCTAGCGGCAAGATTCAGCCCCTCCGG